>CP053446.1:1535714-1842857 GCA_013285405.1 Ignavibacteriota bacterium
TTATTAGAATTAGTGGTCCAGAGTCTATTTCAGCTATCGACAAGATCTTTTCTGGAAAAATGAAAATCAACGACGCCAAATCTCATACAATTCATTATGGAAAAATTATCTATAATAATGAAATTCTTGATGATGTTTTGGTATCAGTGTTTAGAGCGCCAAATACTTATACAGCAGAAGATTGTATTGAGATTAGTACGCACGGAAGCCCGCTAATTACGCAAAGAATAATTTCTTTGATAATTGACAACACAAGAGTTCGCCCCGCCGAACCAGGTGAGTTTACAAAAAGAGCCTTTCTTAATAATCGAATTGATCTTACCCAAGCCGAAGCAGTTGCAGATTTAATAAATTCTAGAACGGCTGTTTCTCTAAGAGGTGCTAGAAACCAGATGAACGGCTTATTGTTTTCCAAAATACGATCTTTAAGGCAGCAATTAGTTGATATATCTTCAATAATTGAACTTGAATTGGATTTTTCTGAGGAGGATATAGTCCTCTTTCAAAAAAGTGAAATGATCGGCCGAATTAAGGATATTTTAAGTGAAATCGATGTTTTATTGAACTCTTACTCGTTTGGTAAAGTTATTCGAGATGGAATACATGTGGCAATTGTAGGGGCACCCAATGTTGGAAAATCATCATTACTAAATTATTTATTAAAAGAGTCAAGGGCCATCGTGAGTGATACACCGGGAACCACTCGAGATACAATTTCGGAAATGATTTCGATTGATGGTTTCTTATTTAGATTACATGATACGGCAGGAATAAGGTTTTCAGTAGATGAAATTGAGAATGAAGGAATTGAGAGAGCACGACAAGTAATTAAAAATGCAGATATTATTTTCCTAATTGGTGATGTGATAGTTGGATTTTCAGAATTTCTTGAAGAGGAACTCCATACCTTGAATTCCACAGTAAGAGTATTAAAGATTCTTAATAAAATTGATTTAGGAGTTAATAGTAATTATTCCGAAAATTTTCGAATATCTGCTAAAACAGGTTTTGGAATTAATAATCTTCTAGCAGGATTGAAGGAAGTTGCATTGCACGGTGGAACATATACTGAGAAAGATATAATTATTTCCAATATTAGACATTTTGATTGTTTGATGAAAGTCAAGACATGTCTAATAAAGGCTTTAAACACTATTTCTGAGAATTATAGTGGCGAATTTCTGGCAAGTGATTTAAGAGCTGCAGAAATATCCTTTTCAGAAATAATCGGAGAGATAACACCTGAAGATATATTAAATAATATTTTTTCAAAATTCTGTATTGGAAAGTGATTGTTTCACGTGAAATTTGATGGACGTAGATGCAAATGTTTTGTAATAATAAAGATGAGTTTCACGTGAAAGTATTTATAGAACAATAAATTATGAATATAGACTCATTTGATGTGATAGTTATCGGAGGTGGCCATGCTGGTATTGAAGCGGCATCAACTGCTTCGCGCATGGGATGTAGCGTTGCACTACTAACGATGGATAAAAATTCACTTGGACGGATGTCTTGTAATCCAGCGATTGGAGGGACAGCCAAAGGACATCTGGTCAGAGAAATAGACGCCTTAGGCGGTGTGATGGGAAGAATAGCTGATGAAACAGGCATCCAGTTCAGAATATTGAATAAATCAAAAGGACCAGCCGTATGGTCTCCCAGATGTCAATCGGATCGTATTCTATATAGTAAAGTAGCTACAGAACTTATTTCTTCAATGACTACAATTTCAATATTGGAAGATTCAGTAACAGCGATAGTTATTGAAGATAATATTGTTGAAGGAATAGTGACGAGTAAGGGGAACATAATCTCGGCTAAGTCGGTAATTCTAGCAGCGGGTACGTTTATGAATGCAATTATGCATACTGGGCTTGACTCTACGATGGGTGGAAGATATGGTGAAAAGCAATCGATAGGTATTACTCAACAATTAGTTGAACTTGGTTTTTTCTCCGGGAGATTAAAAACAGGCACGCCTCCAAGACTGAGTAAAAATAGTATAAACTTTAATATACTGGAAGAGCAGTTTGGAGATAAGAATCCCCAGCCATTTTCACATTTTACGAAGTTGGAAAAATTTCCTGTGTTACCACAAATAAGTTGTAATATCACTTACACAGACTTGGAAGTTCATAGAATTCTTGAGAGAGGATTCGATAGGTCACCAATGTTTACAGGAAAGATAAATGGTATTGGGGCAAGATATTGTCCATCAATTGAAGATAAAATAGTTCGATTCTCTGATAAAGAGAAGCATCAGCTTTTTCTCGAACCAGAAGGTCTTGATACTAATCTAATTTACGTAAATGGATTCTCAACTTCACTTCCCGCCGAAATACAATTAGAAGCTCTACATAAGATTAGAGGACTCGAAGAAGTTGAAATGATTCGACCAGGATACGCTGTTGAATATGATTTCTTTCCTCCTCATCAAATTGATTCAACTCTCGAAACAAAATTGGTAAAAGGTCTTTACTTTGCTGGTCAGGTCAATGGGACATCTGGATATGAGGAAGCCGCTGCCCAAGGACTAATAGCTGGAATTAATGCTGCCCTGAAAATCCAAGGAAGAAAAGAATTTGTTCTTAAAAGAAGTGAAGCATATATCGGAGTTCTCATAGATGATCTTGTTACAAAATCAACTGATGAGCCTTACAGAATGTTCACATCAAGGGCAGAGCACCGATTGATTTTAAGACAGGATAATGCAGATAGAAGATTAATTAAATATGGAGAAGAACTCGGTTTGGTGAGCAGTGATGAGGCTGAGAAAGTTTATGACCGCGAGAAAAGAATATTTGCAGGAATAGCAGCTTGCAAAATTTTAAAACTGAATGCATTCAAAGCAAATAAATTTTTAGAAGAAAAAAGTTCTTCGCTAATCGATTCTACTGAGACAATTGCGAATTTATGTAGAAGACCTGAACTTTCTTTATCAGAATTGTTAACTTTAGATGGATTACAAGATTATAAAGAGATTCGGCCATTGCTAATGGATGAGGTAGTTCTACAGCAGGTTGAAATTGATTTAAAGTACGAGGGTTACCTGAAACGTCAGGAAGAAATGATTGCAAAGTTGGAAAAGTATGAAGACCAATTGATTCCTTTAACATTAAACTATTATGATATAAAAGCACTTTCAACTGAGAGTAAAGAAAAGCTTCAAAAGTTTAAACCTAGATCCATTGGACAGGCGTCCCGTTTAGCTGGGGTTACGGCTTCAGATATATCTGTTTTATTGATATATTTAAAGCGATAATTTTTATTTTTTTATGGCTGATAAACAGGACCAGTACTTAAAAGAACTAAACGTATTTTGTTGGGAAAACGGATTTAATCCAGAGCCTACCAGAACAGAGCGACTTGCCTATTTCGCTCATCTCGTCGTTGAAAAAAACAAAAAGATTAACCTGATTTCAAAACGTGATATTGATTCGATTGTAGAAAAGCACGTTTTTATTTCTGCATACATTTCAAAATATCTTCCTGAAAAAGTTACCAAGTTTTTAGATATAGGTACCGGTGGTGGATTTCCAGGTATTCCACTTGCCATAATGAGACCGGATATCAGGGGAGTGTTAGCAGATTCAACATTAAAGAAAGTCGAAGCGGTTAAGGATTTTATAGATAAATTGAAACTTAGTAATGTAATTGCTGAAAACCATCGAGTTGAAAGTGAAGAATTTATTTCCAGGCATGGTAATTCGTTTGATCTTATTGTTAGCCGGGCAACTGTTCCGCTTATTATACTTTTTAGATATGCGGTTCCACTTATTAAAGAGAAGGCATTCTTATTTGCAATGAAGGGTGGAGATTTGTCAGAAGAATTTTCAAAAGCTGAACTGAAGTATAAATCATATATAAAAAAATCAACAGTTTATGATCTGCATTATAAGCCTACTAATATCAGAAATCAAAAAGGCAAGAAACTAGTACTTCTCGAACTTCAAAAATAACATTATAATAAAAGGGCAGGATTAATTTACAACAGGGTTCAAATATTTGAGCCCTTTTTTGTTCCAATGAAATCAGAAATCATAAAGAAAATTGTTGGTATTCACGGCTTTGATGAAGTTATAAAAAAAATACTTCAATTGAATCACGACACGAATACAGTTCTCTGCTCACCACTTTACGGGGTTTGCAAATCACTATTCATCTTGCGATTGATTAAAATTGAAAATCAAATTGTTTTGCTTTTACCCAATTCAAAAATTGCTGAAGAAATATTTATCGAATTAACATTACTCGGTATCGAAGAGCAGAGCGTTCTTCTGACAGACTTCACACAGGAATCAGTGCAAGAAAAGCTGACTAAAATCTTGCAAATGAAAAAATTTGTTTTGATTTCAACTTATGAAATGCTGAAACTAAAACTTCCTCAAAAAGAGCGAGTCGAGAAAACCACAACAATCATCAGGACAGGCAATAACTTTAGCTATAATGAACTGCTTGAGTATTTTAATTTGATTAATTATCAAAGAGATAATTTTGTTGCAGCACCCGGTGAATTTTCTGTGCGTGGTTCAATAATAGACTTTTGGTCTTTCAGTGAGGCGAACCCGGTGCGACTTGAATATGACGGTGATATTCTTGAATCAATTCGCTACTTCGATCCGGAAAGTCAGAGATCAATAGAGAAAACAGAATCTGTAACTCTCGCAGAAATGGTGCAGCGAAAAGATGAGATAAATTCGGACATCTTTAACTACCTTGATAATCCTATTATACTTGCCTCGTCTTATGAACTCAAAACACAATACTTAACAAAGAAAGATAATGATGAGATTGAAAGAAATATTTTGAATGCGGGTGATAATGTTGAAGAATTCTCAGAGGTTAGCAAAACAAATTCTATTAAAGATGATTTTCAGGAAATGGAGTTCAATAATATCATAAACATTCCAGAGACTAAATGGATACTCGAAGAGGAGATTGCATCATCAGAAGATAGATTTGATTTTGGATTATCGGAATCGCCAACTATTAATTCAAATTATAATATTCTATACAGAGTTCTCAAAGATTATTCCGAAAAAAATTATGAAATTGTTCTGACGACCGAAAATGAGCTACAGACGAAACGGTTAACTGATCTGCTTTCCGAATACAATGAAGAGTTAGAAGGACTAATAGAATCAAAAAAAATAAAATTGGAAACACTTCCAATTAAAGAAGGATTTGTTAATCACAAAGAAAAAATACTTCTTCTTACAGATTACCAGATTTTTAATAAACCATATCGTTCCAGACTTACAACAAAGAAAAGATACAGCAAGTCAAAATCAAAAGCTGTTGCTTCGATATCGAAAGGGGATTTTGTTGTCCACGAAAGTTATGGAATAGGAAAATATGCCGGACTTCAAACATTGACCATTGGAGAAGTAAAACAGGAATCGATGAAACTTCTTTATAATGAGGGCGGAGTTGTTTATGTAAATCTTAACTATTTAAATCTTGTTAAAAAATATTCTTCTAACGAAAATCTCAAACCAACATTATCAACTCTTGGAACCGGAGAATGGGAAAAACGAAAATCGAAAACAAAAAAGAAAATTAAAGAAGCAGCAAGAGAGTTGATTGAACTTTATGCGAAGCGAAAAGCTACGAAAGGATTTCAATTTAGTTCTGACTCAATTTGGCAAAAAGAATTAGAAGCTTCGTTCTTTTACGAAGATACACCTGACCAGGAAAAAGTAACTAACGAGGTTAAGCAAGATATGGAAGCACAAAATCCGATGGATCGTCTTGTCTGTGGTGATGTTGGGTTTGGTAAAACTGAAATTGCTGTTCGTGCATCATTTAAAGCTGTGCAGGATGGGAAACAAGTTGCGCTGCTTGTTCCCACAACAATTCTTGCTGAACAGCATTTTAATACTTTTAAAGACAGACTTAGTCAGTTTCCTGTAAAGGTAGCTGCGCTTTCACGTTTTCAGACAAAGAAAGAACAATCCGAAATATTATCACAACTGAAACAAGGAAATGTTGATATTGTAATTGGAACTCACCGCTTACTTTCAAAAGACATTAAGTTTAAAGATCTTGGTTTACTTATGATTGATGAAGAGCATCGTTTTGGTGTTACTTCAAAAGAAAAGCTTCGTGAACTAAAAATAAATGTTGATACATTAACGCTGACTGCAACTCCAATTCCGAGAACGTTGAATCTTTCTTTACTCGGAGCGAGAGATCTTTCAATAATTGCTACACCACCGCCTAATCGTCAGCCGATTTACACAACAGTTTCAACTTTTGATGTATCCAAAATCAGAGAGTGGATTTACAGCGAATTAAAAAGAGGCGGACAGGTTTATTTTGTTCACGATCGTGTCGAATCAATTGGAAAACTTGCTGATCATCTGAAAAAACACATTCCGGACATTAAAATCGGAATAGCACACGGACAAATGAAATCATCTCAGCTTGAAGAAGTAATCCATGGATTCCTGAGCAGGAAGTATGATGTTTTATTATCAACAAAAATTATCGAATCAGGTCTAGACATTCCGAATGTTAATACCATTATCGTTAACAGAGCAGACAGATTTGGTTTGGCTGAACTACACCAATTGAGAGGAAGAGTAGGAAGATCAACCCGCCAAGCATACGCATATTTTATTGTTCCATCTTTGAGTGGAATGACAAAAAAAGCGATGAGACGACTTCAGGCGATTGAAGAATACACTGAAATCGGCGCAGGATTTAATTTATCTATGAGAGATCTTGAAATTCGTGGTGCGGGGAATTTGCTTGGCAAAGAACAATCGGGATTCATCAATGAAATCGGTTTTGATCTTTATATTAAAATGATTGATGAAGCGGTTGAAGAATTGAAGTATCAGGAATACAAAGAAATTTTCAAAACACTTCCAAAACCGGAAGACAGGACTGAACCGATACTTGATACATATTTTGAAATAGGAATTCCTGAAACATATATGCCCGAGCAAATGGACAGACTTAGTTTCTACACAGCGTTATATTCTGTAAAAAATCTGGAAGAGTTGGATGAACTGAAAGTAGAAATGGAAGACAGGTTCGGACCAAATCCTGAATTAGTAAAACGACTTTTACAGGTTGCGACACTTAAATATTACGCTTCCTTTGCTTTGTTTGAAAGAATTATTATGAATCGAAAGAATATTACTGTCATTTTACCAAAAGGAGAGAAGGAGGAATATTATAAATACAAATTTGTCGAACTGATGAGATTCATTTTAACCGAAAAGCGGGAAGTAGTTAAGTTTGAGCAGAAGAATGATACGATGAAACTGATTATAGACAACAACTTTAAATCACCGGAAAAATTACTTGAATTCCTAATTACCTTTAGCAAAAGTGTGAGCAAGTTGTTTGAAAATAATAATACTAATGAAAATTCTTCCGGTTATGCATCTTCTTAAAAATGAACTCTTGTCTCTGGAAGCATTACTTCATAAGTTTGCTTTCAATTATCATCTAATTCAGAAAAGGATAATCAATTACAAATGAGTTTTGTAAAAGAGAAACCGTATAACAAACTTCCCCTGCTTCTGCCGGATAAAAACAACTGGGAGACAATTGATGTTTATAAAAAACTTGCTGATGCCCGTGCGGCTTTAGCGGAGTTAAAGGGCAGATTACCGATTATACCTAATCCACTCATGTTAATAAACACACTGGTTCTGCAGGAAGCAAAGGACAGTTCGACAATAGAAAATATATTTACTACTAATGACGCTCTCTATAAAGCATTCTCATCAAATTTAACTAATGATATATCTACGAAAGAAGTTCTCCGTTATCGTGAGGCTTTGTGGAATGCATTTACAAAAATGAAAAAGCCTTCTGATTATTCTGAGAAACTAGCTGTTGAAATCTTCCGGACAATTACGGATAAGAAAGAAGAAATCAGAAAGGTGCAAGTGTATATAGGAAGCAAAGACCATATAGTTTATACGCCGCCATCATACGGAAATATCCTGAAGGAAAAATTAAATAATTGGTTTGATATTGCTCTTAAAGATAAAAGTGTTGACCCTCTCATTAAAATGGCGATTCTTCATTATCAATTTGAAGCCATTCATCCTTTCAGCGATGGGAACGGAAGAACGGGAAGAGTTCTGAATGTATTGTATCTCTGCAAAGAAAAGCTGATTGACCTGCCGGTAATCTATTTATCAAAGTTTATTCTCGACAATAAAAATGATTACTACAAATTATTAAGAGATGTTACTGAAAATAAAAAATGGGAAAGCTGGATTCTTTTTATGCTCGGTGGAGTAAATGAAACCGCAAAACTCACGCTGAACAAAGTGAATTCAATTTATGGAGAATATCTTTCTGTAATTGAAAAAGTAAAAGAAAAAGCGCCGGATATTTATACCCGCGAATTAATTGAAATAATTTTCAACCAGCCGTACTGTAAAATTGCAATCCTTGAAGAAAAGAAAATTGCATCGCGTAATACTGCAAGTAAGTATCTCCGAAGACTGGAAGAACTTGGCATACTTGTTTCAGAAATCGTTGGCAGGGAAACACTCTATAAAAATATTTTGCTCTTCAACATTTTATCTTCAAAATAAAAGTCCTGCGTAAAATCTAAACAAAATTGTGCACGTCAATAACTATATGCACAACGGTTGTGCAAGAGTTTCCTGATATGCACAAATAATTATCATTATTGTGCAAGTAAAACAGAAATGCACAGATTTTGTGCATATTTCTTATGATGGATTGATAATAGAGAATTAAAAAGCGGGCTGCAGAAAACCCGCTTTTACAGTGTGCAGAAATTTATTTGATTCTGGTGTACTTGATTTCCATCATTTTCATTTCGGGTCTTCCTCCTTCTTCCATATACATTGTGAACAAAGATTCATCATCATTGACATGCTGGATAATTTCCCGAACTTTATATTCACCAGTGAAACTCATTCCCGAACCGGTATAAGTAAAGGTTTTTGAGGCTTCATCGTAGCTGCCCTCGAGATTTAAGACTCCGGTTCCCATGTTATCAATCCAAACACTGAAGAATTTTTTTGTTGCATTATCGTAGCCGCTTATTGATGAACCTTCGAAAGGCATACCCATAAAGTTTGCGGTTTCGGTTGCAATGAAATATCTTCCGCCGAGCATTGACTCACATACGGATTTACCTACAGTTTCAGTTGGCGGCATATTGGGATCCATCCAGGATTTAATTTCAGTTTTCCATTCGCCAACACTCTTGGCAAGAAGTTCGTGCATAGTGCCAGGAGTCATATATTCCTGCCATGCTTTCATCATTGCAGGATCCATTCCTGCCTCTTCATCCTGTGCGAAAAGATTATTGGATGAAGCGACGAATAAGAAAACAAACAAAAGTGAAAATAATTTTTTCATAGTACCTCCATAAGTTTTTAATAATTTAATTAATTAACGCGGACTTTTATTACAAGTTTTTTTACGAATGAAATTTTTCCAGTTATTATCCCGGGCATATGAACATCCTCCGGAAAAAATATTGCGAACATACCTTCAGAAACTTTTGTGAATGATTTTTCACCTTTGAAAAATTCAACATCATTTTCTTCTTTATACGGTTCGAGAATTATCTGATTACCGAGTGGAGTATAACCAATTAATTCTTCCCCACTGATCACGTACTGAACATCAATATATTTTCTGTGGGCTTCAAGCTTTCCTTCAGATTCCGGTTTAGTTTTGTATTCGTTTATCAAAGCAAAAATATTTTCATCATCTGTCTCGTATTTACCCGGCGTAATTTTTTTCAAATCAGTATTATTAATGTATTCAAATGCTTTTTCAATTCTATTGCCCAATCCTTTGTAAAGATGTGCGTTTTCGATTTTGTCGATTATCATTTTTTTGGTTTAATATTGATATGAAAATAATGCCAGTAAAGATAAACTGACAGGAAGAATTTTAAAAGAATTATTGATGAACGGTAACTTCAGATCGAATCGCAGCAAGTAATTATTTATATTTGAGTAAAAAACCGGAGAAAATATGGCAAAAAATTCATCATTCGATATTGTATCTGAAATTGATTTCCAGGAAGTAGATAACGCAGTTAATCAGGCAATCAAAGAAATTCACCAGAGATATGACTTAAAAGATTCTGCAACAGAGATCGAGCTAAATAAAAAAGATAAGCTGATAAATATCAACACAAAAGATGACTATTCACGTAAACAATCAATTGATATTCTACAGACAAGGTTTATTAAAAGAAGTTTATCAATTAAAGTTATGAAGCTGGAAGAACCCGAACCGGCGGCAACCGGAAGACTGAAACAAAAAATTAATCTGCAAAGCGGAATTTCTAAAGACAATGCGAAGATAATTACAAAGATGATTAAGGATATGAATCTGAAAGTAAGTGCGCAGATAATGGATGAAAGAATCCGTGTACAGGGAGCTAAAAAAGATGATTTGCAGATCGTAATCTCAAAAGTAAAAGAAGCTGATCTTGATTTCCCTGTTCAGTTTGTTAATTATCAGTGAAGAATTTTAAATAGTTGAAAGCAATAGGAATACTTTTATGAAGAATAAATTAATTGTAAACACACTGCTTGTATTTTTAATATCGGCAAATCTTTTCAGCCAAGAAATAAAGGAAGATGACCCTGATTATAAACCAAGGAATTTGCAAGAGGCGATATCCCAGCTCGATATAATTTTTCCAGATTCAACTAAAGAACAAATCATTACAATGTCCGAAGATGAATTTGTGATAGACACTCATTTTTCTACAGGATTATGGATTAGGAATGAGTGGTTGTATGATAGAGTGTTGGGATACAGTATCGGGGATAGTGATTTACGAGAAGAATTACTTGAAATGGGGGTACCTTCAAATGATGATATGTCAGGATTAATTTTAAGATCCTATTATAGACATCTAACAAATCAAGATCTTAACATTGATCAACAGATAATTGAAATACAAAGATTTTATATTGAGCGGGAGAAAATTAATTGAAGTCTTGAACATTCAGAAGACGAAAAAAGATGACTTGCAGATTGTCATCCCAAAAGTAAAAGAAGCCGATCTAGATTTTCCTGTTCAGTTTGTTAATTACCAGTAGATAAATTTTAACTTGTAATATTGTGCAAAATATTGTACGTTTATCTGCACAATATTTTAGTCGGAGAATTTAATGCACAAAATACAATTAGACCAGGATATTCAACCTCTTTCCGAGTTCCGTTCCAAAGTAGCTTTTTACTTTGAAAAAGTTAAGAAGACAAAAAGACCTTTAATCATTACTCAAAACGGAAAAAGCACCGCAATATTGTTAGATGTTTCAGAGTATCAATCAATGCTTGATAAGCTGGAAGTAATTGAAGATGTTAAATTAGCAGAAGCACAACTCAGCCAGGGGAAGGAAATATCTCATAAAGAATTGAAGAAGAAGTTTGCCAGGAAAGCTTAATTATGAAAATATCCTGGTCACCACTTGCTGCTGATAGATTGGAAAATATTTATGAATACATATCAGTTGATAATAAAGCAGCAGCACAAAAAGTGGTTGAAAGAATTTTTAAAAAAGTTGAATCATTAGCAAAGAATCCTGAAAGAGGAAGAAAGGTACCCGAAACAAACAGAGAAGAAATCAGAGAATTATTTGAAAGTGATTATAGAATCAACTATCGCATTGAAACGAAAAGAGTTTCTATTTTGACAATCAGAAATTTTAAACAGATATTACCCGATAAGGATATTAAGTAAACGTGAAATTACTTTTTCAAAAATTAAAAGAAGCCGATCTTGATTTTTGTGTTTAGTTTGTGAATTACCAATGAGTTATCAAGCAAGAAAAAGTTTTGTAAAAGGATGATATATATGCACGATCTATTTTTAAATATTACGTCTATGAGAAAATTTGATTACAAATGGGGCGTAGATATGCATATGCACGTATATCTACGTTCCGAAACTAATTTTTCTGAGCAGTATAAGTAATAGATATACGTTTTATGAATAAATCATCATCAATAAAGAATTGTCCATTTTGCAAGAATCAGATTCCTATTAATTCAGAAAAGTGTCCTATTTGCAAAATGACTTTAATTGAACGAATTGAGTCTATAAAAAGGGAAGAACGTCCTTCAATAGATTCGCAGTCAAAAACTGAAAATAACGAAAAGCAATCTACTAGAAAAAATAAGTTTACCTTTGCAAGTAAAGATTATACAAACAAATTCTTTGATTTTTTAAAAAGAAAAAAAGGCTTATTAATATTTTCTTCTGTTGTAATTTTATTGATTTATTATTTTGCTCAAAGCAACAATTCCACCGAACCTGAAAAAACTTTATATAATTATGAGCTTGATAAACAAAACAATTCAAGTGAAGAAAATAATTCCAATTCGATAAATATTGAAAACAATCGAAATAATTACTCACCATCTAATATTGAGCGAGAAACATATTCTTCAACACCCGAAGAAAAACCTTTAGATAATCAAAAAGTCAAGGATTTCAGTAACATTCCCGAAAAATATATCCCCAACGGAAAAATATTTTTAAAAAATAAAAGATACTTTACGGGACTTGGAGAATTAACAATTAAAAATGGAACGAATAATGACGCAGTTGTTAAACTAGTCCCAATCACTATTAATAAATCCGCTCTGACTTTATATGTTAGAAGAAACTCTGATTTTACAATTAAAAAAATTAAAGACGGCAACTACAAATTATATTTTGTAGTCGGCAGACATTATGATGAAGATTCTTTAATTTTTCTTCAAGATTGCTCGTTTTCAGTATTTGAAAAAGGGTTACCTTTTACTACTAATGAATTTCAGTTAAAAGATAGAATAGAAAGAGAATATTCTGTTTCTGAAATCACATTACATCCTGTAATTGGTGGAACAGCCAGAACAGATGCAATAACTAAAAAAGATTTTTTATCCTTATAGAAATATTAAATTGGAGGTATTATGAACTCTATAAAATATTTTAAAAACATTGGATTTTTACTGTTTCTTTTCGGTTGCGCATCAACAAGAATGACTTCTTTCAAAGACCCAGATTATCAGAAAGCAGAATTTAAAAGAATTCTTGTTGTGGCGAATACTAATGATTTAGAAGACAGGCAAAAATTAGAATCTAAAATGGTCGAAGCCTTTTCCGATATTGGTGTTTTTGCTATGGAAAGCTTTAGATTATTTCCACCAACACGAGAATTATCCGATGAAGAAAAAGTAGACCTTTTACTAAAAAATGACATTGATGCTTTCATCTCAATTTCTGTTGGCGAAAGCGGAGTGAATGAAGTTTATGTTCCTCAAACGAGTTCAACAACAAAAACAAAAGGTAATGTAAATGTTTATGGTAATACTGCCACCTATAAAGAAAAATCAACAACAACATATCAAGGAGGTTATACATTAAACAAGCCTTGGGCTGAATTTGAAACCCAATTATATGATGTTTCAAATGGTCACATGGCTTGGATAGCAACTTCATTTACTGGAGGAAATGCTTATGCAAATAGAAATACAGTTATCAATTCATATTGTGGAAAGACGGTTGACCAATTATTAGAAGATAAACTTATCATGAAGTCATTGCAAAAATAATGGCACGAAGAAAGAAAAAAATATTTGGTAATTGTCAGATTTGTGAACAATATAAAAAACTTACAGATGACCACGTTCCACCCCAAGGTGGTATAAAAATAGACTCGGTTGAAATAAAATCAGCATTTGATTTTTTTTCAAAGCAGATGAAAAATAAATATTATTTTATTTCACAAAACGGAGTAAAGTTTACAACATTATGTGAGTGTTGTAATAGCAGACTTGGGCGTGAATACGATACAGTGTTAAACTCTTTTTCATTAGATGTTAACAAATTTCTCACTTCAAAATTATCACTCCTTAATTCATATAATATTGAAACAAAGCCAAATAGATTAATTCGAGGCGTGTTAGGACATTTGTTGGCAACAAAAGGTGAAATAGAGAAAACTCCTTTTGATGATAAAGTAAGAGAAATATTATTAGATGAAAGTAAACTAATTCCAGATGATATAAATGTTTTTTATTGGATTTATCCTTACAAGCTAACCATAATCATCAGAGATATTTTAATGCCTGCTATTCGTGGTAGGTATAATGATTTTGGATTCTTCCAAATATTCAAATACTATCCAATTGCATATTTAGTAGTTAATAAAAGTAACTATCATAACCTTCAATCACTTCGGGATTATAATTCTGCGAAGCTTGATACAGTAGCTGAAATAAATATTAGAATTAATGAGCAAAGGCATTGGAAGTGGCCTGAAATAGTTGAAGATGGAAATTTTGTTTTTTTAGGTAAAGCCGGAACTGAGGGAATTAAAGCCGAAAAACATATTAAGGGAAAAAACGTATAACATGTGCTTCCACCCGACAGCGTTTTCGCATTCGGTATTTTTATAATTTTAATGGTAGTCGTTCCGCGTCAGTTATCTTGTTCGGCTTTGTTCTACTAAACAAAATTTTTTAATCATTAATGTTTGTGCTTCTATTCAGCAATCTTATTCTGGACTGCGGCTTAGCACAACGCCGTTAATTAGCTCCAAATATTTGTCTTGCAATAAAAAAATATTTGTGAAAGATTGGAACCAATTTTTTACAAGTTAGTCTAACAGTTCAAATCAAAATTCAATTTTTCAATTGAGTAAATCAGGAGAATCAAAAAGATTATAAGCAGTTAAAAGATGTAGATTTATCCTTCCTCTTTTAGTCCTGTTCTTCTTTAAATTTTCACAGCATTTATAACCTGTTCCGTCAGCTATTTACGTCGGGATAATCCGTATTAATGACGTATAATGTCAGATATTATAACCGAATTGGATTTTTTTCAACGGTATGGAATTTGAAACTTACATCAATATTCAGGAACAAATGATGCAGCACAACAAAATATGAGAACATTTTTATTTGCTTTTATTGGAGTTTTTTCCCTCCTTTCAAATTCCATTTCTAACAGTGCCCCAGGCGAGAGAAATATAAATTCAGATGATAGTATCACTCCGGTTGTTGACAGTTATGATGTACTTCTTAAAAATCTTTATACAGAATGTAATCTCACAGATAAATTAGATTATGATATTTTTAAGCAAGCTATGGAAGGTTACACTTCAATAGACCTGGCAAATAAAAAATTAATTTCAATAATAGATTATTCAAAACCATCCAACGAAAAAAGATTTTTTATTATTGATATTGAAAACCGCAAACTGCTTTATCAAATCTTAGTTGCTCACGGAAAAAAATCCGGCTATCTGAATGCAACAAAATTTTCTAATAAATACGGATCGCACAAAAGTAGTCTTGGATTTTTCAGAACGGGCAAATCATATTTTGGAATAAGAGGGTATTCATTAAAGCTTGAAGGATTGGAAAAGGGAATAAACGATAACGCCATACAAAGAGGAATTATCATTCACGGTGCAGATTATGTTGATGAAAGAATTGCTAATGGTAACGGTGTTATCGGAAGAAGCTGGGGATGTCCATCTGTTTCTCTAAAATTATCCAAAACAATAATTAATTTGCTGAAGGGCGGCAGTATTCTTTTCATTTATGCTGATGATGAACTTTATAAAGAAAAATCTTTGATTGCAAACTTTGATCTGAACGATAATCCTAATCTGAATTAATTCATTCCTTTTCTTCACTTTAAAGTGCATTCTTTTTTGGGCTCTTCAGGATAAATCCAACCTGATTTTACCTTGCGAATTTTACAAATCAAAATTATCTTGCTAATAAATATGTACAAGGGTTTACAATGAAAAATTTATTAAATGTATTTTTAGTTTTTGTCTTGTTGTTCACGACGAGCTGTGCGCAAAGTGGCGAAGATAATGTAAGTCAAACAATTACAGAGAATAATAAAATGCAGAACTCAAAATCGAAAGATGTCTATATGGATAACAAAGAAACCAAATATCATAAACCAACCGATGAAGAATTAAAGAAGATGTTAACAGATGAACAGTATAAAGTTACTCAGTGCGAAGGAACTGAATTTGCATTCAAGAATGAGTACTGGGATAATCATCGTTCGGGAATTTATGTCGATATTGTTACCGGCGAACCACTTTTCAGTTCAAAAGATAAATTTGATTCAGGAACCGGCTGGCCAAGTTTTACTCAGCCGATTGATGCAAAATATATTGTCAAAAAAGAAGATCATTCGTACGGATGGAACAGAGTTGAAGTCCGAAGTAAAAATGGTGATTCACATCTTGGTCATGTTTTTGATGACGGACCTGGTCCAACCGGATTGCGTTACTGCATAAACTCAGCATCACTTCGCTTCATACCAAAAGAGAAAATGGAAGAAGAAGGTTACGGAGAATTTCTATCGTTAGTTGAGTAATTTATTTACCCTGAACTTGATTCAGGGTCTTTAGTATTTCAATGAAAATCAACTCTCTCATAGGGGCTGACTAATAAGTAAATTTTCTTTGTGATTCTTTGTGACTTCGCGGCCCTGCCTACCGCAGGCAGGTTAGTGTCAAATATAAATATTGAATAGCCGTTAAATTAAAAGATTAGCCACTAAGTCTCCAAGACACAAAGGCACACTATGTTACTTTTTAGTCTGCCCCATTATTGTTAGGAAAAACAAAGTTGATATTCTGCTATCTAAAAGTTAATAATAGGTCACGGTATAGAATAATCCCTTCTCTTTGAAAGCGAAGTATAGGGATGAGTTTGAATAGTACCATCCAGACAAATTCAATTGACACCCTTCTAAATTTTGATTAAATTTACAATGTGATTTTTGTCTAATGAGGTTAAAATGCTCAAAGAGTTCAATCACAGTTTCAATCCTACTAAATCCTCGTTCAGGACACACAATTCTATAACCCTTTTTGAAATTATAAATAATTTTTCAGGGAGTCATTATGAAATCAAAAAATTTTTCCTTCGTTTATTTTTTCCTGATATACTTGATTCCAGTATTATTATCTGCACAAGATATCAGTGTTCATGAATTTATTGGCAAACCAAAATCTGATGTGATAAAAACTTTTGGTAATCCCGTTCATCAGGATAACAGCAATCCTGAAATGATGTGTATGTTTTATCAAACCGCAACACTCAGGATGATTTTTGTTTCTAACAAAGAAGGAGTTTACCAGTCAGAAGCAACAGCCAATTATGACACGGAAGTTGAAGCAAGAAATGTATTTGAAAACATTTTACAAAACTCTAAAGCAAATGGGTTTGCAGTAGATTCTATTTCAGTAAACGATTATCAAATTTATAAAACCGGTATGAGAGCAGATTTGCAATTAACAGAAAATAAAATCTCTAAAAAATTTGATGTGAATATTAAAGCAAGGAAGTCAGAGAACTGATAATTAAAGTTAAAAAATAAATTTGAACAGAGGAGAAATTCTTACGTTCAATCAATGGTAAATTACGACTTTTTCATGCTAAACTCTTGAAAACACAGCGTTAAAGTAAAATTTAGATTCGCATAAAATTTGATTCGAATGAGGAATGAAAATCAAACTTTTGAAATTCTTCTTGTTACTAATTCAGATTTTATTTCTCTCATTCTCGTGTGAAGATGATCCTGTTGCGAGCAAAAACAATAACGGCTCTCCTGCAGATAGTGTTGAAGCTGAAGTTCATCGTCTTGTAAATGAACATCGAACAGGAATGGGTTTACCCGCACTCGTTTGGAATGATATAATTGCAAACGAATGCAGACAGCATAGTTTGGATATGGCGAATGCTCAAACAATAAATCACGATGGCTTTAACGAACGGATTAATAAAATCGGAGAAACTATTTCATGGAACTGGGCAGGAGAGAATGTTGCTTATAATTATAGTGCAGAAGCTGTGGTCATAGCATGGCTAAACAGTCCCGGACATAAAAGTAATATTGAAAGTAATTCAAACCTTACAGGAGTAGGAGTTGCTTACAATGGAAATACAATTTATTTCACACAGATTTTTATCAGAAACAATAATTGAAATAATTATTTTAGTTGTGTCATTCCGGTCGATCCGGCAATCGCCGGAGAAGAACCGGAATCTGTAAACGGGTAATTGTTTTAAATTCCTAGTCAAGCACCGAATGACAACTTGTTTGTTTAATTCTCCCTAAGTTTAAATATTTCATCACGTCCATAAATTTTAATTGGCTCATTATCCTCTTTATTTGCCGATGCTATCATTGCTCTTGCAACTTTTTCAGCCTCGATTGGTCTCTGATTTTTAAGAAAAGGAATTAATGGAATAACAGTCTTCAATATTCTTTCAGCAGTTTTTTCGCCAAATCTTTTTTCTTTTCTATTCCCAAGTAATAAAGAAGGACGAAATATTCTGATTTTGATATATGATAATTGCTGAACTTTCTCGTCAAGTTCACCTTTAATTCTCAGGTAAAATATTTTTGATTTTGAATTCGCTCCAACAGAAGAAACAAGAAAATAATTTTGAACTCCGTTTTCAGCAGCAGATTTCGCAATTTCATATTGATATGTTACATCAATTTTATATTGTGTTTCTTTGCTTCCTGCCTTTTTGATTGTTGTGCCCATTGCAGAAAATAATTCATCGCCAGTAATTAGTTGTTTCCATTTTCCCATCTCATCAAAATCAACAATGTATTCTTTAAGTTTCGGATGAATTATACCGGAAGATCTCCGGTTAAAAGTTTTTATTGATTGATAACGGCTGTCCTCAAGTAATTTTTTTACAAGTGTATGACCAACCAACCCAGTCGCTCCGATTATTACAGCTGTTTTCATAAAATATTTTTAATTACTTATTTGGAACTAATAATTCTTTGGTTTCATTTTCTCCGCTTGTGAATGTTCGCATATTCTCCGGAATATGTCCGTAATCACCGAACGTATCTAACTTCAGTGTTCCGTCAGCTCTTATTCGAATAATTGTCAGACTGCAATTTGTAATACTCATCTGCAGCCATGACATTGTATTAACATTTAAAATTTTTGTAACAAAATATCTGATAACATTTCCATGACAAACAATTAAATCATTTCTATCATTTTCATCTGGTGAAGGAACAAAATATTTTTTAAATGACACTTCAAGATTTTCAACACACTCAGCCAATTCGGATGAATCACTTTCTGCCATCACATCTTTCCGCCAGGTTGGTGGAGTGCATTCAGCAATTAAGCTGTCTTGCTGCAAAACAAGTTCCGGAAACTCTTTATTGATAACCATTGCGGTTTGTCTTGCGCGTGACATTGTGCTGCTTACAAGAGAATTAAAATCAACAGACATTGATTTCAACCTGTTTGCCAGCAATCTTGCCTGAGCAATTCCAAGCGGTGTCAATTCTTTACCAACGAATTCATCCCTTTCATCGTTCTCATTATAAAGTCCATGACGAATAAGATAAATTGTTCTTGTTCCTTTTTTGTCTGATCCGGAATTTTGACATAATGCTGATGATAGAAACAGGCAAAAACATAGAAGAAACAAATTCAAGAAAAGTAGTTTTGATTTATGCATATTTTATCCCGGTTTAGTTTTCGTAAATCTTACGCCGTAAGATATTTCATTTAAATTAAATAATTTAAGAATGGTTGATTATTCTTATGACTTTTAATGGCAAAATATTTGAACTCTTGAATAGATAATAATTCATTCAAATATTGTTATAAAAAAATTAGGAGAGAATAATGAAAAACCTTTTTATGCTGATCACAGCCACTTTATTTTTCATCCCTGCAAATATTCAGTCACAGGTATCGTTTCAAATTGGAGGTGGACTCGGATACATATCTCCGGTTGGAGGCTACGGTGGTTCAACAATTGACTTTTACAATGGAACCAAGTACGGAATGAGCAGCGGATTTAATTATCATGCAAAAGCAAGAGTAGGCTTGCTGGGCTTTAATTTGTTTGGTATAGTTGAATATTCAACTGTAAGCGGTGAAGGAGAAAGTGAACCAGGTCATGGTAAAGTTGAGAACTCACATGGGATATTTTCACTCAAAGCTGGTCCTGAATTTAATATTTCACCTCCGCTTTCACCAGTTGGCTTTTATCTTGATGGATTTGTATCAGTAAATACTTTTAGCGGTACAGTTAAATTTCAGGGAGTTGCAGAAGTTCCGAGCGGAGAATATAAATTTGAAAATGAAACAAGATTTGGTGCTGGCATCGGTGGCGGTGCTTTACTCGATATAATTCCGGTAGTAACATTCGATGTTGGAGTTCATTACAATCTTTACAACGTATTTGGTCAGCAGTACACAGGGACATCAACAAATCCCAAAAGACTTGATTCATATACTTCATTAAATGATGAGAAGGATCCTTTGTTCGGTACGGATGATGATATTTTTATTGTTGAAAATGCTCGTTCGATAAATGCCTGGCAGTTCACTTTAACAGCAATGATTGGAATTTAATCGAGAATTATTACCACTTCATCTTTTCTTTGAGTGAAATGATGTGAGCGAGATGGTGATTTCCGTGCCAAGCATATTGGCATACAGTTTCACTTAGTGTTTTCATTCCGGAATCGGGATGTAAAAATTTTTTTTCAAGCTCATTATCATTGAGTTGTTTTAACAATACAGTCCATCTTCTATGAAGTGAATCTATGAGCGTAAGCGAAACATTGATATCAAGTAATTTTGAATCAGGAAGTTCTGCCCAAAGTTTTTCATTATATGGTTTGATTACAGGGTTATCTTCTGTTAAGGCAAGTTTGAAACGAACATAAGCGTTCAGATGACTGTCAGCAATGTGATGAACAACCTGCTGAATAGTCCAGCCATCTGGACGATAACGAGTTCGTAGTTGTTCAGTTGATAATCCTCTTACTGCATCAGCAAGTCTTTGAGGAAGAGTTTCAATTTCTTTGATAAAACTATTGATTGCTGTTTTGTCAATATTTTCTTCCGGCTGGTATTTACCAATCGGATATTTTAATTTTTCATTGTCCATTTAACTGTTTCCGTATTTTTGCTTCTCAATGTATTAAGTTTTCTGTAAAGTTCTTTCAAAATAGAAAACCCAATCTCTGAAAAGAAATCGGGTTTGTTATTAGAATAATTTGCTATTTAACTATTTGTTCCCAGACAAAGCAGTGTTGAGATTAGGAATATTATCTGCTCCGTTCGGTACAGTTATGCTAGAACCTCTAAAGTCATCGCCAATAGGTTCAACACGTCCGCCAAGAAACAGTGATAAAAATATTTCAGTAACAGCATTGAATGACATTCTGTTTTCGGGTCTTGCAAAACCATGTCCTTCATCAGGGAATAAAACATAGGTAACAGGAATATTTTTTTCGTTCATTGCTTTTACAATTTGGTCAGATTCACTTTGTTTTACTCTAGGATCATTTGCACCCTGTCCGATTAACAATGGTTTTGTAATCTTATCAACAAAAAATAATGGCGATATTGATTCAAGGAATTTTTTTCCTTCTTCAGTTCGGAAATCTCCGACACGTGATGTGAACATATTTATTACAGGCAGCCAGTAAGGAGGGATTGTTTCCATAAGAGTATTAATATTTGAAGGACCAACAATATCAACTCCGCATGCGAACACATCAGGAGTAAACGTCAAACCAATTAAAGTTGCATAACCACCGTAACTTCCTCCCATAATTGCGACTTTATCTTTTTGTGCGATGCCTTCTTTAACTGCCCAATTAACTGCATCAATCAAATCATTGTGCATCTTCCCGCCCCATTCTTTATTTCCCGCATTAATAAAATCTTTACCAAAACCTGTTGATGATCTGAAATTCACACTCAACACAGCATATCCTCTGTTTGCAAGCCATTGATGAGTTGAATTGAAGCCCCAACTATCCCGTCCCCAGGGACCGCCATGAACAAATAATATCATCGGTAAAGGTTTGGATGGATGATAGTCTTCAGAGTTGCTTCCATAAGGCAGCGTCAAATAGCTGATCAGATCAAGTCCATCTCTGGATTTAATAATAACAGGATACATTTTTGAAAGCTTAACATTTTCAAGAGCTTTCCTGTTAGTGAAAAGAAATTTTGCTTTCTTCACTGACCGGTCATAAATGTAATAATAAATTGGTCCATCATCCTTCGTGTATGATACAACCCAGAAATTATCATCCTGCGATCTGTCTGTTACATTCACATCACCATCGGTTACGCTTTTAAGATAATCCATATCAGGTTTGATAGATTGATCAAGAATTTCCCATTCAGTCCGCAAGTAATCACAAGCCGCAGCCTCAATTGTTTTTTCGGTTGGATGGATCATTATTCCACTCAGATCAGCTTTTGGATTTTCAAAAATTAATTTTTTCTCGCCAGTGATGAGGTTTACTGATATTAAAGCAGCAGTGTTTCTGCCACGACTATCAATCATATAAAGTACATCGCCGGTTTTGTTAAAGCTGATAGGAGTTGTTGTCAGTGCATCTTCCATCGGAATTTTATCAAATGTTATCCAGCTACCGTTTCCGTCGGGCGTGAATAATTCCATACCTCCGTCAGATGTATTTTCAAATGCATATCTGATATTGTAATCATCATCAGTCTGAAATCCGGCGAACTTATCATTCTGTTGAATCAAATTCATATCACCTGTAATAATATTCAATCTGTAAATATCAAAGTATTGCGGATTACGGGTATTCAGACTAATCAGAATTTCATTTGGATGTTTATAACTAACTTCCTGAATATCTGCGCGTGGTCTTAGCTTGCGACCGTCGGGCATCGTTACTGGCTGACCATCAGGACCATTAATCTCTTCAAATGGTGTGAGGTTTACATCTTGTTTCGTTTTCACATTAACAGCATGTAACTGCCAATTTTCATCACCACCAAGATCCTGAAGATATAAGATCTGTTCATTGTTGTATGACCAGAAATAAATTCTGATTCCGCGGAGCGTATCTTTTGTAACCACAACTGCATCTTCCGGATTATCAATTGGCGCTACCCAAACGTTTAATACGTCATTGAAGGGTGCCAGATAACTAATCATCTGGTGGTTTGGACTAATTTTTAAAGATGCTTTGTCCGGATTTCCGAATAAAACTTTTCTGGATATCAATGGCTCATCCTGTGCTAAATTGCTTGGAATAAATAAACCGCATATAATAATGGAAAAGCAAAGCAGACGAATAATTTTGTCTTTCATATCAAACCTCTATAAAATTTTTAGTTTTGAGTTGACAATTATTTAATAATAATATTTCAACATATCCTGTAAACAAAATTAAAAATCAAACGTCTGTTGTTGTACATATACTTGATAAACGGATTTAAAGTTACATCATTGGTACCTCAATAAACAGAAGTCTCGAATCTTCACTTGCATTAATTGATATCTCCTCTGTTTCCCAAAGACCAATCCCGTCACGTTTGAATAATTTGTCATCACCCACCGAAATATTACCGTCAATTAAAAATAAATAAACACCATTTCCTTTAGTGTGAATTTTATAATTAAGAGATTTACTTTTTTCTAAATCTGATAATGCAAGGTATGCATCCTGGTTCAACCACAAGTTATCACCCTTCTTTTCAGGAGTGACAATGAATTGCAGTTTATTTTTTCTTTCTTCCGAATTAAAAAATTTCTGATTGTATCTTGGTTCGTGTCCTTTTTTATCAGGGAAAATCCAGAGCTGTAAAAGTTTTGTTGTTCCATCATTCAGATGATTATATTCCGAATGATGAATTCCGGTTCCTGCGGACATCACCTGAATTTCGTCAGGATAAATCACACCTTCACCACCAGTGCTGTCTTTGTGGGCAACAGCACCTTCCAATGGAATGGTTACGATTTCCATATCGTTGTGAGGATGTGTTCCAAATCCTTCTCCAGCTTCAATTGTGTCATCATTCAAAACTCTCAGCATTCCAAAGTTAACGCGTTCAGGATCGTAGTAGTTACTAAAGCTAAAAGTATGATAAGTTTTCAACCAACCATAATCAAAATGACCCCTGGTATTTGCTTTATGAATGATTGTTTTTCCCACAAAGCGGGTTTTCGTTTCACTCAACATTTTATCCTTTCGTTTATTTGTTACTTAACCAAATAATTAAATATAAATAATAATTTAGATGATTAGATAAGCTCTATCTCCGACAGTTTCAATATAACATTAGATGAGTGTTTTGAATCACCATTTATCATTAAAATCCAATATTATAAAATTTAAACTTGAATTTAAGATAATACTAATAGTAACTTACTATCAACAGCACTAGAATTCTTTATCTTGTTTTCCTTTCTGTGTTTTAACTTAACACCAAGCTCGTCCACTTTGTGGTCAATCAAAAATTTTCGTTTTAATAAATTAATTATTTTATTCAATTAATAAATCCCGGAGGATAAAATGAAATCAATAAATCCTTATTTAAATTTTCCCGGAAACACCGAGGAAGCTTTTAATTTTTACAGAGACATTTTTGGAGGAGATTTTGTCGGCGGTATAAATCGCTTCGAAAATGTACCCGGTACTGAAAAGCTGAGTAAAGCAGATAAACAAAAAGTAATGCATATTGGTTTGAAAATGGGAAAAGATAATTACCTGATGGCTACAGATGCATTGGAATCAATGGGCTTCAATGTAACCTTTGGTAATAATTTTTATATTTCAATTGATGCTGATAGCAGAGATGAAGCGGACAAATTATTTAATAAACTTTCCAACGGTGGTAAAGTTGAAATGCCAATGGCTGATCAGTTTTGGGGAGATTATTTTGGTTCACTCGTAGATAAATTCAACATCCGATGGATGGTAATTTATACTCCTCCAAATGCGAATTAGAAAAAAATAAAGGAAGGAATTATAAATGTCGAATGAATCAAAATCTCTATCTGCGGGAAGAAAATTAAAACTGCAAGTTCAAATGACAATTGATGGTTTTGTTGCAGGTCCAAATGGTGAACTGAATTGGTTAACATGGAATTGGGGTGATGATATTAAAAAGTATGTAAATGAATTGCACGATTCTGTTGATACAATTCTTCTTGGAAGAAAAATGACGGATGGATTTATTTCGCATTGGTTGTCAGTCATTGAAAATAAAGATGTATCGTCAAAGGAATTAAGCGAAAATTATGAATTTGCAAAAAGAATGATTGATATTCCAAAAGTTGTTTTCACCAAAACTATCAAAAAACATAATTGGGTAAATACGTCACTGGCTACTGGTGATTTAACAGAAGAAATAAAAAACTTAAAAGAAAAATCTGGTAAAGATATTATTGTATATGGCGGTGCCGGATTTGTATCATCATTAATTAAAAATAATCTTATTAATGAATACAATCTTTTCATTAATCCATCTGCAATAGGAAAAGGTGTGGAAATGTTCAGCAGACTTGATGAAAAAATAAATTTAAAACTTTCAGAGAGTGTTGCATTCGATTGCGGAATCGTTTTGAATAAATATGTAACAAATAGTAAAGGAAATTAATATGCAAAAAATAACTCCATTCCTTTGGTTTGATACACAAGCTGAAGATGCAGCAAAATTCTATTCAACTGTATTTGACAATTCGAAAATAGTAAATGTCAGCAGGTACGATGAATCTGCTGCAAAGGTAACCGGAATGCCTGTCGGTTCAGCATTTGTCATTTCATTTCAACTGGAAGGAAATAATTTTACTGCAATGAATGCGGGTCCACATTTTAAAATCAATGAGTCGATATCACTTTTTGTTTATTGTGAATCTGATGAAAAGATTGAAAGAATTTACAAGAAGTTATTGGATGGCGGAAGTGCATTGATGTCATTGGATAAATATGATTGGAGTCCGAAATATGCCTGGGTAAAAGATAAATTCGGACTTTCATGGCAATTGACGGTTGAGAAAATAAATTCAGCACAGAAAATTTTGCCAGCATTTTTGTTTGTGAATAAAAAATCAGGTAAAGTAAAAGAAGCAGTTGATTTCTATACTTCAGTATTTCCCGATTCAAAAATTCTTCTGGAAGCTCCGTACCCGGAATCACAAAATCTTCCGAAGAACACTCTTCTCTTTGCTCAATTTAGTTTGTCAAAATATTTATTTAACTCAATGAGCAGTACGCTTGAACATGATTTCGATTTTAACGAAGCTTTCTCTTTTGTTGTTGATTGCAAAGATCAACAGGAAGTTGACCATTATTGGAACAAACTAACATTTGATGTCGGCGAGGAAAGTATGTGTGGTTGGCTAAAGGATAAGTTTGGAGTATCATGGCAAATAACTCCCAAAATTCTGATTGATATGATGAATGATAAAGATCCGGTCAAAGCTCAAAGAACAATGCAGGCAATGCTGAAGATGAAAAAAATAATTATTTCAGATCTGGAGAAAGCATATAAAGGAAATTAATATGAGAAAATTAATTATAAATACTTTTGTTACACTCGATGGTGTAATGCAGGCACCAGGTGGACCAGAAGAAGATCCAACAAGTAATTTTAATTTCGGCGGTTGGTCTTTCCATTACTGGGATGAAGTGATGGGAAATTTTATGGATGAATTTATGTCAAAGCCATTCGAACTGCTTCTCGGAAGAAAAACTTATGAAATATTTGCTGCTCATTGGCCATATATAACAAACGATCCGGTTGCTGATAAATTTAATGCAACAAAAAAATATGTTGCTTCCAGAACAGTGAATAAACTTAATTGGGCGAATTCTATTTTGATAAAAAGTAATGTCGAAAATGAAATTAAAAAAATAAAAGAACAAAATGGACCAGAACTTCAGGTTCATGGAAGCAGCAACCTTATCAAAACTCTCGTTAATGAAAATCTTGTGGATCAATTTAATATCTGGACTTTCCCTGTAACTGTTGGAAAAGGAAAACAACTGTTTGGTGAAGGAGTGAATGCATCCAATCTCAAACTTGTTGATGTTAAATCATCAGGCACAGGAGTAATCATTGCAACTTATCAACCTGCCGGAGGATTAAAATTAGGATCATTCGCATTAGAAGATGAAACTGAAGAAGAACTTGCCAGGCGTAGAAAGCTTGCTTCTGAATAATGAATTATAAAAAAATATTAAGGAGTATAGCCATGCAAAAACTAAATTTCTCAATCGTAATTAAGGCATCGAAAGAAAAAGTTTGGAACACAATGCTTGATGACAAAACATACCGTCAATGGACAGAAGCGTTTTCACCCGGTTCTCACTTCGTTGGCAGTTGGAATAAAGGAAGTAAAATGCTTTTTCTCGGACCGGATCAGGACGGTAATATTGGTGGAATGGTCAGCAGAATAAAAGAAAATAAAAAACACGAATATCTTTCTATCGAACACCTTGGTCTTGTTCAGGATGGAAAAGAAGATACAACAAGCGATGCAGTAAAACAGTGGGCTGGTGCACTTGAGAATTACACATTCAAAGATCTTCACGATAAAACAGAACTGTTGGTTGATATGGACATCAATGATGAGTACAAAGAAATGTTCGAAAATATGTGGCCTCCAGCACTTGATAAACTAAAAATACTTGCAGAGACAAAGTAATTTGTAATAAATTGCCTGCCATTTTTTGCTATTAAAAAAATCAGAATAAAAGTTGAAAGAAGAATTAGAATATGAAATAGGTTTGGAGAATAATCCAGACAACCGAAATATGAAATCCCTTTGGCAGGAATTAAAAAATGCAATAAGGGGAAGCGATGCTGATTATACAGAAATAAAAATTGGCAAAGCAATTTTTCTACTTGCAGTTCCGATGATACTTGAGTTGATTATGGAATCAACTTTTGCAGTTGTTGATATTTATTTTGTCGGAACACTTGGTGCTTCTGCTGTTGCAACGGTTGGTCTTACTGAAACATATTTATTTCTGCTTTACTCAATTGCAATGGGATTAGCAACAGGAGTTACTGCAATAGTCGCAAGACGAATTGGAGAAAAAGATAAAGAGAAAGCAAGCATTTCTGCTATACAGGCGATCTTTATCGCACTGGTTGCTTCAATTCCATTTATGATCGCAGGTATATTTTTCGCAAAAGAATTACTCGTATTGATGGGTGGTGATAAATGGACAATTGATCATGGTTATAAATATACTCAGTGGATGCTGGGAGGAAATGTTGTAATCATATTGCTGTTTGTTATTAATGCAATCTTCCGTGGTGCTGGTGATGCTGCAATTGCTATGCGTGTACTCTGGATAGGAAATGGAATTAATATGATTCTCGATCCTATATTAATTTATGGACTTGGACCATTCCCCGAATTAGGAATTGAAGGTGCGGCGATTGCTACTAACATCGGAAGAGGTGTTGGAGTAATTATGCAACTCTGGTTTCTTTTCAAAGGTGTTAAACATATCAGGGTTTTAAAATCACAATTTCAACTTCAATGGGAAACAATTAAAAAAATAATTAAAACTTCTCTTGGCGGAATTGGGCAAATGATTGTTGCAATGACCTCGTGGATTTTTATAATGAGAATAATTGCAGACTTCGGAAGTCAAGCCGTGGCAGGTGCAACTATTGCAATCAGAATAATGATGTTTACCATGATGCCTTCGTGGGGAATGTCAAATGCAGTAGCTACACTTGTTGGTCAAAACCTTGGCGCAAAGCAGCCCGATCGTGCTGAACGATCTGTTTGGATCACCGGAATTTGGAACATGTCATTTTTAATTCTGGTTTCAGTTGTATATTTCTTCTTCAGTGAAAACCTGGTCGGAATTTTTACAGATGAGCCAGGTGTTATAGAAGTCGGAGGAATGTGGCTCAAGATAGTGTCATATTCGTATTTTGTTTATGCATGGTGGATGGTTTCCGTACAGGCATTTAATGGTGCTGGTGATACTATGACTCCAACAAAAATAAATCTTGTATTTTTCTGGTTGATACAAATTCCGCTTTCATACTTTCTCGCAAAGATTGTTGAAATGGATATTTCAGGAGTTTTCTGGGCAATATTCGCTTCAGAAACTGCAGTTGGTTTATTCACACTTTGGTTATTCAAAAAAGGAACTTGGAAAAAAGTTGTATTATAAAGTAAACCATTACAAATGAAATCGGATTTTAAAAAACAAATTTTTGTGATGTTGGATTTATGTCTGCAAATAAAAAAGTAGTAGAAAAGTATATTGATGGATTTAATAAGTCTGATCACGAACAAATTTTATCTTGTCTAGCAGATAATGTCGAATGGATTTTGCCCGGAGTCTTTCATTTAAAAGGAAAAGATGCCTTTGATAAAGAAATTGAAAATCCTGCATTTGAAGGTAAGCCAGTTATTGTTGTTACAAGAGCCATTGAAGAAAATAATATTGTCATAACAGAAGGGACTGTGCGCGCAAAGAAAAAAGATGCTGAATATATTAATCTGGTTTTTTGTGATGTGTTTGAGATGAAAGACAGTTTAATTAATAAACTGACCTCATACTTGATGGAGGTAAAATAATTTTTAATGGATATGAAAGAACCTGTCGTCAGGAAATTTTTGAATCCCGCTATTCATCATAAACCTATTTGGTATTTCTTCTGTAGATGTCACAAAGAATAGTCAACAAAGCAGATGTTAAAAAACTCACTTCTAAGCACAAAATATTTTTAAATATTAAAGAAAAGTACGGCACCCCTCCAAACTGGAACAGACCCGAAGGATTTATATCATTATCAAAAATTATTTTAGAGCAGCAGGTAAGTCTTGCATCTGCTGAAGCACATTTCAATAAGCTAAATAATTATCTGACTGAATTTTTGCCAACGAATGTTTTGAAATTGACTGATGAAGAAATGCGTACTTGTCAGATCAGTAAACAAAAGGCAGAATATCTTCGTGCTTTATCGAAGGCTGTAATAAACAAAGAATTGGATTTTGATGAATTGTCAGGAATAAATCCTGACGAGGTTCGTAAAAAACTTACAAGCATAAAAGGTATCGGCGATTGGACAACAGATATTTACTTAATGTTCTGTTTACAAAACAAAGATATATTTCCTTTAGGTGATATTGCCCTGATAACTACAATTAAGGAGTTGACTAAAGTAAAATCTGATAGTGGTATTGTTTGTTTTACAAAAAAATTAAAACCATATCGCTCATTAGCAGCTTACTTTTTGTGGTTCTACTATCTGAAAAGGAGAAACCGAATTTAGATCAGCCTCTGAAAATTGTTTTTGCATCGAATGCCTTAACGGGATTAGCTGGTTAGAGTTCAAAATTTTGATCTCTTATAAACTCATATCAAAAATTTGCTTAATAGAAATTTGTATGATAATGACTCAAATACTATATTTATCAGCATATATAGTGTAAAATATTATATACCACAAAAAGAAAGTATATAAAATATGCCAGAAATCAACTTTAAAGAGAAAAAATTTAACAATCCTGTTGAGCTTTCACTGGATATTATTGGTGGAAAGTGGAAAATACCAATAATCTGGAGGCTGCGAGATGACCCCAAAAGATACGGCGAACTTAAAAGATTACTACCACAAGCAACGCACAAAATGCTGACACAACAACTTCGTGAACTTGAGCGCGATGAAATTATTATACGTAAAGTTTATCAGGAAATTCCACCTAAAGTTGAGTACAATCTTACTTTACTCGGGAAATCGGTTATTCCGATTATCGATTTATTGAACGATTGGGGTGATGAATATAGAAGTGTGTTCAATAAAGATTGATCTCTGATTGGAAAGCTGAACTAATTTATCAGCTACCCGTCTATGAGTAAAATAAAATTAAATAGATTTTTTCGATCCGAAGCAATATTTATCTTAATACTGAAAATTATTCAATTAAGAAAACAGGTTGAACATGTCATCCTACAGGGAACAAAAAAAATTACTTGAGACATTAAAGAAATATGAACGTAATTTCTCTCGTCAGGAATATGAGGAATATAAGATGTTTATAAAGAGAGATAAAGATGATGATGAGTTTGACACACTTTCTATGCAACGGTTGAAAGATTTACATGATAAATATCATAAACCGGTCGATACATCAAAGTATGATAAATTCTTCAAGAAAAACACTGATCAGGGATCAGGTAATTGAATATTAAAAACCCTCCATTTCATTGTAAACAAATCGAATTGTAACTAATTTTGACCTTCTTATTCTAACGAGGAAATAATGAACCTGAAACTTTTACATAGAATTTATGCAGCCGGAGTTTTTTTTGTAACACTGGTCGTTTATTGGATGACCGTTCAACCTTCGGTATCGTTCTGGGATTGCGGTGAATTTATTGCCGCGAGCTATTACTTGCAGGTACCACATCCCCCCGGAGCTCCTTTCTTTCTCATACTGGGTAATATTTTTTCAAAGATTCCCTTCTTTGAAAATGTTGGGTTTAAAATAAATTTAATTTCTGTTTTATCGAGTGCACTCAGTGTGTTTTTACTGTACTTAATTGCTGTAAAGCTTATCAACATTTTCACCGGTAAAAAACCAGAAACGTTTTCAGAGGCAATAGCAACATATACTGCATCAGCTATTGGAGCGCTTTCACTCGCTTTCAGTGATACATTTTGGTTCAATGGTGTTGAAGCTGAAGTTTACGCCTTCAGTACTTTGTTAGTTGCTGCAATAGTTTATCTGATCATAAGATGGTATGAACGAGCAGATAATAAAGACAGTGAAAAGTATATACTCGGTATTGCTTATCTGGTCGGTTTATCCATTGGTGTTCACCTGATGAGTGTGTTAGCTATTGTTCCTGTAGTGATGATCGTTTTCTTCAAAAAATATGTAGATGATGAAGAAGCCTTAAAGAAGTCAGGTTACATTTTGCTTGCTCATGCCGGAATTATTTTATTACTTGCAATAATATGGTGGGCAGGAGAGACTAGCTCCACTCCGCCGACCAGCGATGAATACAAAGATTTTGATACAAAATTTAAACTTATGATTGTTGTGATAAGCATTGTTGTTATGGGAATTTATTGGAAAAAAGTTTTCAGTAAAAACTCATTTTATCTCCCGATCATTATTGGTGGAGTTGCACTGTTTGCAACCTACCCGGGTGTAGTTAAACTTTTACCGGCAGTAATGACTGCAATCGGGAAAGATAATATCATAGTTGAGCTTCTAATTTTTATTGTATTACTCGCACTACTTGGTTATGCTGTTCATTATTCTGTGAAGAATAATAAGCCAACGCTGCATACAATCTTTATGTCAACAATTTTTATTCTTCTTGGCTTCACTACTTTCTCAATGGTTATTATCAGAGCAAATCAAAACCCTCCGATGAATGAAAATGAACCGGATACTTTTCCAAAGTTGGAACAATATCTCAACAGAGAGCAGTATGGTGATTTTCCAACATTTAAAAGAAGGTTTACAAGTGAACCGCATCAACAGGGAGTTTTTACAAATTATCCCAGCGATTTATCATTCTTTTATAATTACCAGATGAATCATATGATGACCAGATATTGGTTATGGAATTATGCAGGTCGTGAAGGATGGGTTCAGGATGATGGAGCAAATATAGCACCATTCAATTTTCTTGGGAATATTTTCGGCAAAATAATTAATGTGAAGTTTGAAGGCAACGCTGCGGATTCTTTATTCGGAATTCCATTTTTGGTTGGATTGTTTGGCATTTATTATCATTTCCGGCGCGATTGGAAAATGGCATCTGTTTTTATGGTAGCATTTATTTTATTGGGATATCTGACCGCTTTCTATCAGAACCAGCAGCAGCCGCAACCAAGAGAACGAGATTACTTTTATGTCGGTGCATTCTTTGTATTTTCAATCTGGATTGCAATAGGAGTACGTGGTTTAGTTGATTTGGTAAAAAAATATTTTAAGAAAGAAACTTATGGAACTGCTGCGTTGATGGGTGTATTGATGTTGATGTTTGTTTTTATTCCGATTAAAATGCTGCAGGCTAATTATCATACGCACGACCGTTCACGCAATTGGGTTCCATGGGATTATTCATACAATATTTTACAGAGTACAGAACCGAATGGCGTTCTCTTTACTAATGGTGATAACGATACTTTCCCTCTATGGTATTTGCAGGATGTTGAAGGTGTTAGAAGAGATGTAAAAATTGTTAACCTTAGTCTGCTAAATACCGATTGGTACGTACGTCAGTTAAAAAAATAATGATCCCTATGGAGTAGGCACAATAAAAATCAGAATACCGGATTCACGAATTAATCCACAAGATTTAAGACCAATACAATGGTCCCCGACTGATGTTAGTATCACAACTCCCAAAGCGGCTAATCCGGAAGAATTTTCTAAAATTATTAATGAATATGCAGTAAACGATACAACTATACTCTATGCTGGCAAAATGACCTGGAGAATGCCCAACACATTAACTTTTGGCGAAATAAAAGCAATTCGTGTTCAGGATATTATGGTCAAAGAAATTATCGAAGCAAACAATTGGGAACGACCAATATACTTTGCAGTAACTTGTTCGGATGATAGTAAAATCGGTTTGCAGGATTATTTAAAAATGGAAGGGATGACTTTCAAACTTGTACCAGAAAAACGACAACCAGGCAGCGAATTTATAGATGTTGAAATGGTAAAAGCTCAATTGAAAGGAAACACTGAACCGAGCAAAAGCTATTTGCCCGGTTTCAGATTTACTGGTCTTAACGATCCTAGTATTTTCTTTGACGAGAATCATAAACGAATGGTACAGAATTATCGCAATGCATTTATGAGATTAGCAGTTTATTACAGAAGTATTGGTGATAACAAAAATCTTATCGCAGCACTTGATGATATGAATGAAAAATTACCATACAAAGTCCTGGGTATGGAAAATGGTTTGTTATTCGAAGTGGCAAATCTTTATCTGTCTGCCGGCGATAATAAAAAGTTTCTTGAAATAGCATCAGATGTTGAAATGAAAGCATTGGAAGATCTGGAAAAAAATCCAACTGATGTTCAATCATATTATAATCCGTACCGGCTGCTTATTGAAATTTATGAGAACTCAGAACAATATGATAAGCTCCTTGCACTATGGCAGAAGTTAGAAACGATGTTTCCTAATGATCCAACGGTTAAATCCAATATTGAAAAATATCAGCAAATGATTCAGCCGAAAGATTCTACGGTTAAGTAGTTTGACATTAAGTACCTAAAAATTGGTCCGGCAATTGCCGGACTTTTTTTTGTAAATTTTCATTATGAAAATATTAATAATTGCTCTCTCCGGAATTGGTGATGCTTTAATGTTTACACCAGCATTAAAGCTGCTTCGGGAAAATCAACCAAATGCACAAATAGATGCACTCGTAATGTACAAAGGTGCTCAGGAAATTTATGAACTCAATCAGAATCTGAATAAAGTAATTCACTTTAACTTTATGCGGGAAGGCGCAGTCAAATCCTTAAAATTCCTTTCTGAATTAAGAAAAAAATATGATGCTTCAGTAAATGTTTACCCATCAAACAGGAAAGAATATAATATTATAAGCTATATCATCGGTGCGGGAAAAAGAGTCGGGGCAGTTTATTTACGTGAGGACAAAAAGAATTTTGGCTTTTTAAATAATATCAGAGTTTTAGAAGACGATAATGTTCATAATGTTCAAACCAATATTAAGTTATGTGAAGCCCTGATAGGTAAAAAGTTTGTTGAAGAACCTTCGCTTGAGTTTCCAATTCCGGATAGAGATTTAAATACTGCAAAAGTATTTTTATCTGAAGAAAAAATAAGTGAAAATGAAATAGTAATTGGTTTTCATCCAGGTTGTGCAACTTTAAAGAATCATATTAAAAGAAGATGGGAGCCGGAGAAATTTGCAGAACTCGGAAAAAGATTGATTGAAGAAAAATCAGCACGCATATTAATTTTTGGAGGTCCCGAGGAAAATGATCTCAAAGAAAAAATTTATTCATTAATTGATTCTGATAAAGTAAAAGTAATAAAAGCTGAAAGCCTTGCGGGCAGTTCTGCTGTTATGCAGCGGTGTAATATATTCGTAACGAATGATTCGAGTCAGATGCATATTGCTGCAGCACTTGGATTGAAGGTTGTCGCAATAATTGGACCCACAAATCAAAAATATATTCATCCCTGGAAAACAGAACACGAAATTGTTTCACTAAACCTGGATTGTTCGCCATGTTTTTTTTATTCACCTAAACCGCTTACTTGCAGCAGGACTGACGTAAAATTCAAATGCATTAAAGAACTTACAGTTGATATGGTGTATTCAGCAGTTTTTAAATTCTTATAAAATCAATAATAAAATTTTTATGGGACTTTCTTTAGTTTTGAAATGTAAAGTAATTAAAAGTAGTATTTACAAAATCAGTGAGAATCAAAATGACTTCAAAAAAAATAGTCGAGGAATTCTTAATCCAAAAGAAAATTGCAGTTGTAGGAGTCTCGAGAACAAAAACAAAATTTGGAAATGCGATCTATAAAGAGCTTAAGCAAAAAGGATATGATGTTTTCCCGGTAAACCCGAATCTGCAAACTTTTGAAGGTGACGTTTGTTATCCTGATCTGCTTTCAATACCTGATAGAACAGATGCTGTTGTAATCAATGTTCCTCCTGTGCAGGCAGAAAAAGTTATCCGTGAAGCAAATCAAGCCGGGATTAAAAAAGTCTGGTTACAACAAGGATCACAATCTGATTCCGCTGTAAAATATTGTGAAGAGAATGGAATTGATTGTATTTCTAATGAATGCATTCTGATGTTCGCACAACCATCTGCTTTTATCCATCGAGCACATAAATGGATTTTGGGAGTATTAGGAAAACTTCCGGGTTGAACAATTGTGTCATCAGTTTTCCTAAAAAAATCAGCCGACTCTTTTATCAAACGAAAACATCCGTGGATTTTTTCGGGTGCGATTGAAAAAGTAGAAGGCAATCCTGCCAATGGGGAAACGATTCAAATTTTTTCTTCAAACAAAACACTGGTCGGTGTTGGGAGTTATTCGCCATCTTCACAAATCCGGGTAAGAGTTTGGTCATTTAATCCGGAAGAAAAAATCGATAAAGATTTTTTCAGAAAAAAATTTTTAGCCGCATCGCAATTCAGAAAACGAATTGTTGACACCTCACAAACAAATGCTTACAGAATAATAAATTCAGAGAATGATGGATTACCGGGTTTGATAGTTGACAGGTATGCAGATTATTTGATTTGCCAGTTTCTTTCTTCCGGGAGTGACTTTCATAAAAAAATAATTACCGAAACACTTGATGAAGTTTTTAACCCAATCGGAATATATGAAAGATCAGATGTTGAAATAAGAATTAAAGAAGGTCTCGAACCAACCAAAGGAACATTATCAGGAAAGGAACCAGACGATTTAATTCAGATTTTAGAAAACGGTTTGAAGTTTTCTGTTGATGTGAAGAACGGACATAAAACCGGATTTTATCTTGATCAAAGAGATAACAGAAAACTTGTTTCAGAATTTTCAAGAGGGAAAAACGTTTTAAATTGTTTTTCTTATACTGGTGGATTTTCAGTTTATGCCCTTTCGTCTGGGGCAAAAAATCTAACACAAATAGAGGCTTCAGAATCTGCTTTGGATTTATCAACAAAAAACATCGAATTAAATAATCCCGATGATTCAAAGATTGAAAATATTAGTGGTGATGTTTTTGAAGTCTTAAGAAAATTTCGTGATGAAAGAAGAACTTTTGATTTGATTATTCTTGACCCGCCAAAGTTTGCTGAGTCAGAATCACAAATTCAGAAAGCAAGCAGAGGATATAAAGATATTAATTTGCTTGCAATAAAACTTCTTAATCCGGGAGGAATACTTTTTACATTTTCCTGCTCAGGGCACATCTCGCAGGAACTATTTCAAAAAATTGTTGCCGATGCAGCACTCGATTCTGGAAGAGAAGTGAAAATTATTAAACAGTTAACTCAAGCTGCTGATCATCCGGTTGCTCTGAATTTTCCTGAAGGATTATATCTTAAAGGATTGATTTGTTGTGCTAATTGATAAATTAAAAAATCACTTCAACATCATCCCCGACAAGGTCGGGATTTCTGACCTATCTGCTGACAGGCAGGTTGTATGATCAGTTCATTTAATCAACAACATTTTTTTCACTGAAATAAAATCTCCGGCTTGTAACCGATAAACATACATTCCGCTTGCAATATTAGCTGCATTGAATTGAACCTCATAATAGCCTGGTTCTTGCTGTTCATTAACTAATGTAATGACTTCACTACCAAGTATATCATAGACTTTCAATGTTATGTTACTGACCACCGGTAACTGATAACTGATTACTGTACTTGGATTAAATGGATTCGGATAATTCTGCTCAAGCTTGAATTCTTTCGGCCCGACATAACTGAAGATAAATGTCTTTGTCATCATCAGTCCGTTTGCATCTGTTATCATAAAATCAATTGTATCTTTTTTTGTAATTGAAACATTTCTGCTTATATCAAATGTGAATGTTACTTCCGCTTCTTCTGTTGGTTCTATCCTCTCAATTGTTTGCTCTGATTGGTGAAATGTAATTCGCTCTTCCTGAAAGCCCCTCGTTTGGAGGGGTTGGGGAGGCATTACTTTGATATTTTCTGCAGGATTTGTTTCTGAAGTATTTGCAACTGTCAATGTTATTTCGTTGCCTTTTGTACCGGGTGTTACTTCGTAGATTGTTTGTCCCATCATTGTTCCGAATAATAATATGATGATTGCTATTGTTTTCACTTCATCCCTCCATACATATATCGTCCCTGACGGGACTTGATTTTTTTTGTTTTTTCTGTTTCTATAAATATGTCGCTCCTACGGAGCTATGAATCAGAACCTTCATCTTCATTTTTAATTTTACATTGTAAATTCTTAATTGTTAATTATTCATCACTTACGGACACGGAGTTGATTTACTATTGGCTGTTACACTTGCCTGATCCAGAGTCCAGGTTAAGTTTTTTCCGTTGAAATTTACACTGAATACATTTGTATGTGTGCCGGGCAGAAAAAGTTTTGGCTGTCCTCTGTCTATTGGATTTAGTAGAAACTTGTTTTTACTGCCAATCGGTACATAGATACTTACACCATTATCATTAACATATCCGAAATATGCTGTGTATGATCCTCCACCATTGTTTCGTACGCATTGGAGAGTTGGTTTAAATAACAGCATAGTGATCAGGTTATCAACTACTCGCAATGCAACTGTATCAGAGTTGATACCATAATTGCTTATCCAAACAGGAAAATTTCCGAGAGTTGACATCTCCATTCCGGTAATTGTGAAAGTAAGCACTGTGTCTGAAACGACTGTTGTTGTTTTTGCACTACCATTAAAATATGCAACTGATGAATCAGAGAAGTTCTCTCCTGTTGCAGTTACAGTTAAACCGGTTGGCGGGCTGCCACCCGAGACATATCTCAATATCACCTGAGGTGTAATTGAGGTTAATACTGGTGGAGTTACCGCCGGAAGATGTTCCAATAAATACTCTGTGTTAAATCTTAAAAGTGCATAAGCTTCGCTTGTAATATTTGCTGAACTATCTGCATTACATTCTTCAAGAACCGTGTGTAGTGTACTATCCACCCAAGGAACGTGATTACCCTGAAGAAGAATTTTAGCTGTTGTAAATAAGCTGTCGTATTTATCTGCAGTTGTTTGGTTTGCTATCCAATCAAGTTCGAAGGCGCGTTGGTTGTAGTACAACAATGTATCTACAAAATTCACTGCATCGAATGGCACAGGGGAATAAGCTGGTGATATCGAAAATTTTTGTTTTGAGTTAATGAATATATCATCATAATTATAATTATCTGTGTTCCATCCTTTAGAATAAAAATTGGAAATAGTTGGTAGCGTTTCTTGATGCGTTTTTAGACTGAATAGGACTTTAGAGTCACCGGGATTAATAAAATTGTAGCAATGAATATATTTTGAAGTCCATAATACAATTGCAGAACTATCAGGACGGTAGAGAATCCCCCAACATTCATTTGTCGTAAACAGATTAGATACCGCAACATCAATTTTTAATGCCATTTCGTCAATAGACTGAAAACTGGAAGACAAATTAGTCAAGGAATAAACATATTCTAATGAATCGTTAATATTAGAAACAGATGAGAAAACATAAAAATCCAATTTATCTTTAGGATAGAAGGCATCTTCTAACGGTTGTGGGGTGTTTTGCCATTTACCATAGAATTCACCGTTCCAACTAAATGTCCTTAGTACGAAACCGTTATATTCGGTGATATGAAGAGAATCCTCATAATTTAATGGATAAGCGTAACCTTGAATTTCCCATATTCCATCTCCTTCAACATCTGCTAATCTAAAAACACCATTTGAACTTATCTGCAGGGTTGAAACACCTGAATTATCCACATCATTCAGAATTATTCCTTCAGTACCGTTCCAACTTACAATCCAGAGATACATTAAAGGCGATCTACCGCCATCTGACCAAATGTCATAAGATATTCTCGAAATCCAAGACGTCATAATTTCCAAAGAGCCATCTCTGTTTAAATCCTTGATTGACCAAATATATCCACTTTTTAAGAGCTCATAATTTTTTTTAATCATGTTATCCGTATGCCAAAGTATTTGATTATTTTTAAATATGCCAATAACCCCACCAATAGAATCTTCAATAGCGGAATAATTAGCTACGGATGCTAAAAAAACATAACAGCTCTTCAAAAGCTCATTAGAATCTTCAATAATTCCCACATCAGGCCAATGCGAACCCAGTTCAAAACCTAGACTGCTATCAACATTTAGAACATCGGTAACATACAAATCTTCATCAATTATTTCTTTTACTCTATTATCAATTGTAGTAAATAATTCTTCAGTAACACCTGGAGGATAACTTTGTGCATTTGTAAAAGTTATTTCTAAAAGGCAAAAGCTTATAACTATTAGAAAAAATATTTTTTGTTTCATATTTACTCTCCTTCTATTCCGATTGGTGTAAATTCTAGCCCATTACTTATAACATCAGAGCCATAACCTGATTTTCCAGGATTCCATCCTTGATAAACTAACGTCAAAGTGGCTTCTAATCCATTAGACCAATTGTTAAGAGTTTGACCGACTTCATCCTCAAGTAAATTCTGAAAGTGATCCAATGCAAAAGGCCAAAATATATCCAGATCATTTAGGTTTTCTGGAGGGCTATCTTTTGCCTCTGAAAAGCCGTAGTTTAAAACTGTTATATACAAAGGCTGAATTGGACCATATGAACTTGCTATCCTTGATTGTGCAACTCTGTTTTCAAGTCCTTCCATATAATCATTTTTCATATAGTCAATAAATTCCAACCTTGCTTCTTCATTAGCTTGTGGGTTTTCTACTTCTACATTCAGTCCATTTGATCTGTAAATTCTATTTCGAATCTGATTGTATTCTCTGGTTGGTCTGCCATAGAGCTCAAATATTAGTCTATTGGTCTCCAAATTTCTATTACCTAAAACTCTCCAGCCTCCGGGAGAAGGACTATGTTCTATATTTGAATACCTATCTATAAAGTACCAAACAGAATGTGGTGTAGTCTCATAAGACATATATCTAGTGTTAATATGATCTGGAACAGGATTTCCGTTTCCCATACTCTCCCACGTAACCCAAAAATGTCCACCAGTTAAATCAGGTTCGTCTTCCACATCAAATTCCCAGTTCCAAGCCTCATATCTATATCCCGGAGTAACAGCTTGAAGATTGTTATCATAAAATGATTCGCCAACATATTGACCTTTAATGTATTGAGGGGGAAATCCATATTGGCCACCCCATTTAATACAAACTGAATCAATACTGTAATGATTGCTTTCAATGTCAATTCCATTATTAAGTCTGATTGCTTGTGTGCTGTTTCCAAGTTGATCGGGTTTTTTAACAGTAATATTTATGTAAGCAGAGTCATCATTTCTCTTTGCTCTCAGTTTAACAATATAAGTCGAGTCTGAGTACCAATGTTTACCAACAAGCCGAATTAAACCGGCCGGTAAATTCTGACCATTCACCATAGGTTTTGCCTTTTCCCAATAAACACCCATCTTTTTTCCGCAATCATTACAAGTATCAATAACTGTTACAGGATTATTACCCCAAACATCCTCTGACAATCCTCCATCAAGGTAAGGAATTCCATTTGCATCAACAGGGGCTTCTTCAATCATCAATTCATCAACTGTTTTATATCTTGCCTGGTAATATTTTGTCTCTCCAAGCAGTATTGTTGGTTCTTCATTTATATTTGCTTGTACAATTGCATAACTGGTAGTTTGAGGTGGTCCCGGCAGACAATCAAATAAAACATCTTCATCATTATTACTTTTTAGCATCGTTGTTTCTTCAACTAAACCAATTCTTAATAATACTAATCCTGTGCTATCTGCTGTTGTATCTGCAACAAACTTTATTGGCTGGTTTATATCATAAAAATATACATCAATACTGTCATCAACTAAAATGTTTCCAAGTGTACATCCTTCAAGCATTGCTGCTTCAAAAGTTTGTGTTGTATCAAAATCCGTTAGTGTTCCATCAGGTAATCGTTTCTTTATATTTATATCAGCCGTATCTCCGGGAAATAATTCAGATGGGCTTACTTCCACAAAGAGACTGTCCCACTTAATTACTAATTGTTCATCAGCGTACTCGTGGAAAATATCTACCATATATGGAAAGCAAGGACAGTTAACTCTGTTATCAAAATGTGTTGTGTTGTTTGTACTATCCCTTAAGCTCCAACCCGCACAAATCCAGTAATAAATATCATAGTGTAATGTTATAACAAGAGAATCAACCGTTAATGTGTCAGGACTGGTAAACGAATATGTACCCACACCATTCTTAATCAATCCACCACAGTTTGGTTCTAATGTTAAAGTTTCTTCTAACAAACCTTCATAATCGAATGGCCCGGCTTCTAATAATACAGTTTCACCAGGTCCAATTGATGAGGGTGAAAAAACTATATTTCCTTCAGTAGAATCACAATCTTCGTACGAGAATCCTTCTATTATCCAATTACAGTTTGATTGCATTTTTTCGCTTGTCTGTTTATCCGGGTTTATTTCTATTCTTTCTTTTATCACAACCTGTGCTAAAATATTACTTACAAATAAAATAATTAAAATGATGGTTTGCATAGCAAAGTTAGTAAGAAAGGATATATTCGGTAAGTGTTGCTTTTTCACTGTTAACACTGTGACAAATCTCTTTTTGTTAGAGAAAAATTTTTCAAGTCTGCCTGAATATATGAAAGGGGGGTACAAAATCAAGTGGTTAGAAATTTATTTTTACTTTCAATAATTGTGCAAAAAGAAATTACCGCTTGTTTTACTTTTCTTCGTAATTTAATTTCAATCATAAAATATTTTTAGTTAGTATAAAATGGAAATGAATATCTGGTTATTGGGTGCCTTCATATTTTTTGCAAGGATTATTGATGTTTCTCTTGGCACTCTTAGAACGATCAGCATAATTCAAGGAAGAACAAAGATTGCTTTCTTTCTTGCATTTATAGAAACAAGCGTTTGGTTAATTGTGCTTAGCGAAGTATTACCTAAAGTAGTTGCAATGCCATTGCTCGGAGTTTTTTATGCTTTTGGTTTTGCATCAGGAAATGTTGTTGGGATACTAGTTGAAAAAAGACTTGCAATGGGCTACATCAATTTCAGAATTATTACAAGCAAACACTCAAAAGAAATTACAACATTACTGCGGGATAAAGGTTTTGCAGTTACTACATTTGAAGGCGAAGGCAAAGATGGAAAAGTCACGGAAATTTATGTAGCAACAGACAGAAAAAATTTACCGGGGTTAATTAAACTGGTAAAACAAATTGAACCGGATGCATTTTATATTGCTGAACAAGCTGGAATTGTTAGTAGAATAAGAAGACCTACGATGGTTCCTTCGACAGGTTGGAGAGGAATTCAGAAAAAAAAGTGAGAATAAAAAAATAACAACTAAAAAATTTATCGGTTTGCAGATCTTAAAAATCATCCGAATAATGAATTTCCATTAAATAAATTAAGTTGATTAAAGATTAGGTTTATATCGTAAATACTTTTTATTTTTCAATTGAGTTATTGACTTATTCATTGGATTGTTGTTCAACTGAAAATATTTGTTCTAAATTTTAAATTGTGAAATTTTGAAAAAAGTAGTTTCAATATTAATTCTTTCTGTTTTTGTGTATAATACTGTTGGATTCATTTCTGTATATCCGATTATATCGATGTATTATAAGCATCGTGGAATTCAAGAAGTTGAAAAACTAGCCGAAGAAGAATTGGTTGAAGTGTTAGTGTTTGAAAAAGAAGATATTCTTAAAGGGAAGATTGATTTCGTGTGGATACATTCCCGTGAGTTTAAATATAATGGGGATATGTACGACATTGTTAAAAAGCAGGAAAACAATGATCAGATTATTTTACATTGTATTAATGATATAAAAGAAAAAAAGTTTGAAGAAGAATTTCAAAAAAAAGTAAATGACAATTCTGCGAACAAAAGACAAAAAACCAGAAATTATAATCCATTCAAAACGAGTATATCAAAAGCCGTACAAAATTCTGCATTCGAATTCGAAGATGCTGCAAGAATAAAATACGGCTTCAATTATTTTGTAAAATACATACCAATCTGTTCTGAGATTCCTTCGCCACCTCCCAAATTATCCTGATCATTTTATTTCTATAATATAAAAACAATGTTGAAACGGTTATTAATCGAACCGTTACTCAATTATTTAATTTTTAAGAATGTAATAATGAGAAGGATTATTTTATGAAAAATTTTTCTATTCTTTTTTTTGTTCTATTCCTTTTTGTCATTAACACAAATGCACAGGATGAAAAAAAAGGTGTGGACACAGTTAAATATGAGCTGGATCAGGTAACAATTTCTGCTACCCGTTATCCGGAAAAAATTATTGAGGTGCCTTATGCAGTTACAATAATTCCTCACGAAGATCTGATGAACACAAAAGGTTACGGTCTGGATGAAGTATTAATGCGAGTACCTGGAGTTCTCGCTCAATCCAGAGATGGAAATCAGGATGTGAGACTTGTAATCAGAGGATTTGGTGCACGCGGTTCTGGTGACAGATCTAATTCAGGAACTTCACGCGGTATAAGGGTTATGTTAGATGGAATTCCCGAAACGGTACCGGAGGGAAGAACTTCATTCGACAATATTGATCTCAGTCTATCCTATGATATTGATGTAATCAGGTCTAACTCTTCTTCACTTTGGGGCAATGCCAGTGGTGGAGTAATAAACATTTCAACCATTCCTCAATTCACAGGAAGTTTTGCCTCACTCGGTGGAATGTGGGGAAGTTTTGGATTGCAAAAATATCTTTGGCGAAGCGGCGCAACGCTTGGTATGGGTAAACTCTCCGCAAATTATTCATACACAAATTTTGATGGATGGCGTGAGCATTCCAGCAGCACAAGAAATACTGCAAACATCGGACTCGTTTCTCCAATCGGAGATCAGACCAATATTGGAATTTATCTGCTTGCTACAAATAATTTATTTCATATTCCGGGTCCTCTTACAGAAGAGCAATATATATCCAATCCTCAACAATCTAATCCTGTTTATAAAGCTCGGGATGAAAGAAGATATAACAGGTTTATACGTATAGGAACCACATTCGATCACAAGTTTGATGCGATGAACGAAATCTCTGCAATGGCATTTGTTAATCCTAAAGATCTTGATAGATCTGAAAGAGGAACTTACAGAGATTTTACAAGGTATCATTTAGGTGGAAATTTGATGTACACAAATAATTATAGTTTCAGCAGTACGGTCTCAAACAAAATAATTACTGGAATAGATGAAGCATATCAGGATGGAGCAATTTTATTTTATACGCTGTCAGAAACAAATGGCAGAGGAGATGTTTTAAAAGATAATAAACGAGAAGGCGCAAACACATTTGGTGCGTTTTTTCAGGACGCAGTAAAAGTCGGTAAAGATTGGAGCTTTATAGTTGGAGGACGCTGGGACGACATAACTTACTCTGCTGAAAGCTTTATGGATCCAGAATTTGGTGAACAGAAAAAAACTTTCTCCGGGTTTACTCCCAAAGCTGGTATTACATATATGTTATCACCAACTCACAGTATTTATGCAAACCTCGGTGGTGGAATTGAAGTACCTGCTTATAACGAAATTGATCCTGCCGGCACTTATGGACAGGATACAGTTTATTTGATTAACCCGTTGTTGGATCCAATAACATCAACAACAATAGAAGCGGGAACAAAGCAGGTTGCATTCATGAGTAATACTTCATTTTTGCAATCACTGAGCTACGACCTTGCGCTATACTATATTATAATTAATAATGATATCATTCCGTATCGTGGTGGAAGATTTTATTTTACAGCAGGTGAAACAAGCCGGATGGGCGCAGAAGCCGGAGTAAATCTTTTCTTCAATTACGGTATTTCAATGGATCTTTCATTTACATATTCTGTAAATAAATATCTGGAATATACTGTTGACTCTGCTCACTATGGTAATCCGGGTGCCTTTGCAGATTACGGAGACAATGATCAAGCCGGCGTTCCGGATTATTTTTACTTTGCTTCCATCAAATATGCACCGCAATTTTTAAGCGGTTTATTCCTGAGTTTAAACATTAATGGAACCAGTGAATACTATGTGGATGATGCAAACACAATTTCGGTGCCTTCATTTAATATATTCGGAGCCACACTTGGAATCACAGATCAGATCAAACTCAGTGACCATCTTTATATTAATGGATTTATTACTGTAAATAATATTGCAGATGAAAAATATGTTGCTTGTGCGTTTATAAATCCTGATGTTGTCAATGGAGTCCCGATATATATAGAACCCGGTCTGCCAAGAAATGTTGTTGCATCAATTAGTCTTGGAATTGAATAATTATATTTAAAAATGAGGCTGTCTCGCAAGAAATGTTTTCTCGATAACTTTTTCTGATTCTGTCAGAAAAAACCTGCTTGCAGCATGCAAACTCGAAAACCAAAACAAATAAAAGGTTCTCGAATAATGAAAAGTATCGAGAGAATCTTTTGAAACAGCCTCTTTTATTTAAGAGCGGAACCAGACTAAATATTTACCCGCAGGGATCCGATAAAATTTCTTCCTGCTGCTGAAATTCCTGATGAGTACGGTCTGTATCTTTGATCCGTTATATTTTCAACACCCAGATATAACTCAAAATTATCAAGCAGTTGATAACTAATCTTCAGGTTTAAAGTATACCAGGAAGGTTGATATGGATTACCGCTTTCGTCCATTGCATATATATAATCTTTTTCTTGTTCGCTTGGTGCCAGGTCTTCGTTTTTAATTTCACCATTGTAAACCATATAGAGATTAGCTTCCAATCGGTTCATCATAAAAATAAATTCAGTCTTACCAAACCAGGGAGCTGCATGTCTCAAAGGAACTTTGTTGCCTGCATCGTCTTCTTCTTCACCTTTCTGATAACTGAAGCTGCTTCTTAAATTAAAATTCTCAAGGAAATTTAAATTCAAGCCTAGCTCTACACCGTAGATAGTTGCGAATGCTGCGTTCTGAATTGCCTGCACCTGGCTCATTTCACCGTTATACATAATACTATCCATTCCATTAAGCGTAAAGTCTCTTCTTACTAATGCGTTATCAAGGTATGTGTAGTATCCGACAGCACTAAACTCAGCTAAATTTGAAAATATTTTTGTCAACCCGAGTTCAATATTGTATGCATACTCAGGCTCAATATCCGGATTGGGTATAACTACTGATCCGGGTTCAGAATCAAATACTTTTCCAATGTCATCAATATTTGGAGATCTGAAACCTGATGCAAGGTTTAAGTTTATCTGCCAATCACTCTGAGGATGCCAAACCAATCCTGCATTACCGGTTAGCGCACCATTTCTTTCTTCTGCTTTTGTAAATGGGAATGGATAAAAAGTTGTGTCGAATGTTGCATCCAAAGTAACGTAATTATAACGCAGCCCTGCCTGGAAAATATATTGCGGACTAAATTTATTTTTATAGGTTAAATAAGCACCGTATGAATTCCAGGTTGAACCATCAGGATATCTTGAAGGTCCGGGCGTAATTTCGCCGGTAACTATATTTTCTGAGTTGCCTGTTGATTCAACTTTATTCAGAACTATTTCAACACCGTAAAAAAGATTTGAGTTCTCGTTTATTTCTTTAATCATATCCAGATTTGCAGAAAAAGCATTTACCTTTTCTGTATTGTTTGTTCTATCATCATTATTAAGATTTCGATCATGTCTGCTTTCTTCAAAATTCTGATAAGCTACTATCAGTTTGGATAAATCATATATCGAATTACCGGAAAAATTCGTGATCATTAAATTATTCATCATCCATTTTTGAGGACCATAGTACCATTCTGCTGAACGTAATGTATTTCCTCTCGGTCGAAGAAGTCTATCATATCGGGGATAATCCGAAGTAGTTGAATAATGAAATGCATATTCAAATTCCCAGTCACTAATCGGAGCGAATAAAATTTTCTGAAGAAAGTTTACCTGGTTGTAACCGGAAGGAACCTGCTTTTTAGGATCCGGGTTAACCACAACAGTGTCTTTACCATTAATTCTGGTTTGATAAGTTGGTCTCAGATATTCATCAGGACCATTTGATCCCATAACCAGATCATCAAAATCAGAATAAGTAACACTGGTAAGAAAACCCCAATTGTTTAATCCTATATTAAAATGTAAATGACCTGATTTTTCAAGATCTGCTGATGAAAATCTTCCCATCACGCCAACATTTAACATAACTTCATCACCCAAAGAAAGTCTTGGAGTTAAAGTATGAAAATTCATTACACCGCCAATCGCATCACTTCCATAAATGACCGATCCGGGACCGAAAATAACTTCTGTGTGATCAAGAGCGTTTGCATCGAGTGAAATTACATTTTGTAAGTTACCGCTTCTGAAAATAGCTGTATTCATCCTTACACCATCAACAACAATTAGCAACCTGTTTGTTGCGAAACCTCTGATCATTGGGCTTCCTCCACCAAGCTGACTTTTTTGGATGAATACATTCCCGGACATTCCTAACATGTCGGCTGTTGTCTGCGGATTCTGAAATTCTATATCCCGTGGAGTGATCATCTCAATTGTATTAGGAACTTCACTCTTGTTTTCTTCCCACCTGCTTGAGCTTACTACCACATTATCGAGCGATATAGCTGTTGGTTTTAGCAGAATTACGAAATTATTTTCTTCAATTTTTGAATAAGATAATTCAGTTTTTTCATATCCGATTAACCTGAAAATCACAGGCTGAGATTTATCTATTTTGCTTATATCTGCCTGACCATTTGTATTTGTTATAACTGATCTGTTGGGATCCGAATTATATATTGCAACAAGTTCTAAAGATTTGTTTGTGCTTTGATCTTTTACTGTAACAACCTGTGCAGACACAACCGCAGTCAACAGAAATATTAGTAATAATATTTTTTTCATTTTTATTCCTTAAATGTTAAGTTGAACAAAGTTCACCTAATAAATGACAGAAAATATGCTGTCACAAAAAAATTAGGTTTAAATTTATAATTAAAGGATGAGTAGGGTTATGAACGGGGAGGAGGAGTGTCAACTAAACGATCACCATCCAGAAGATGAAATATTTTTATCGGAAGATTATTGCTGGTTTCTTCCGGATAAAAGTTATTTAATTCGGAAGCTGTATAAAACTCACTTAATATATTATTTATTGTGTTTAACTTTCCGGCGTTATCTTTCTCTTCCCCAAAGAGTTTATTAATAATTTTCACTATGCCGGAATATAAAACTGATTCTTTTTCATCATGCAAGCAATACAGGTACATCGTGTCTTTTTTAAACTCTTTTTTTACAACGTCGTACATTTCTCCTTCGATTCTGAATTCATTTTCTTCAACCCATTCAATATGGCTGCTGCCTTTTTCGAGTTCCTCATTGCTGAATTTAAATAAGACTAATTCATTTTCGCACGTTCCATTTTCAATAGATTGAAATACATTTCTCCTGTGATGTGTTTGAATAACCCTTAAGATTAAAAGCTGCGCTGATCCATGAGAAATAAAAAGGATTAACATCAGAACCGAAACGAATTGCTTATTAAAGGTTAATAAAAGTATTGGAATGCTCCGATATAATGTAGTGATTTAAGAACTTCTCATTGTGCAAACATAATAATTTTTTGATTATTTACAATAATTAGTCTGTGTATATAAATTTTATATATAGAATAAAGTAAAATTTTTTCGTATAAGAAATTAAATCTGTAATTTTACAAACGAATAAATTCAACTAAACTGTTCAAAGCAAAATTAATCTATAGGTTGTGCTAGTTTATTCTAATTCATTTTTCTGCTTATTGTGAGAATTACTATGAAATCATTTCTAATTTACCTTGTAATTGTTTTTTCTACCCAAATATTAGCTCAGGAAATAGAAAGTAAAGAAGAGAGAGTTGATTCATTAGAATACGGAATGGATGAAATTTCTGTGGTGGGTACCAGAACAAAAGAAAAGATTATAGATATTCCATATTCTGTTTTCAGCGTTGACAAAAAAGAACTTAAATATGGTAAAAAAGTCAGTGCCAGAGATGTACTTGTGGATGTTCCGGGGTTGTTTATTCAAAACATGTATGGCAACCACGATTTAAGAATTTCAATAAGAGGATTTGGAACCCGATCAAGTACTGGGGTACGTGGTATTCGAATTCTCTACGATGGAATCCCCGAATCAGATCCTGATGGTGAAACAGTTACAGATGCAATTGATTTTACTTCGCTCGGCGGAGTTGAAGTTGCAAAAGGGAATCTTTCATCATTGTACGCGAATGCACCGGGTGGCGTTGTTGATTTCAGGACGGATCTTTATTTCCCCGAAAATTTTGTTACTACAGCAAATCAGTTTGGAAAATATGGTTACCGGCAGAATGGAATCAAGTTTGGAATAAAAGATAATGATCAACGAATTTTTGTTTCCTATTATTATCGTAACATTGATGGTTATCGCCAGCATAGTGCAGAGTATCAGAATCTGGTTAATGCTGTGTATGAAGGTTATCTTGGGAAAAGATCGAGTATTACGGTGCTGGGAAATTATGTAAACGGACTCATCCAAACTCCGGGGTCATTAACGCAGGAAGAGTATGATGCCAATCCTTTTGCAGCGGCACCATTATCAATTTCTCAGGATACGAGAAAGATAAATAAGAAGGGAAGAATGGCTTTTAAATATACAACTGGTTTCGGAGGTCCGGATGAGAATGAAATACAAATTATGGGTTATGGTACACAAAAGGAATTTCAAAAAGTTGATAATGAATACTTTACTTTATCAGCACGGCATTCACTCGGCGCACTTTTAAGTTATACTAACCGCACAACATTATTGGGTCGTCGGAATGTTTTTACCTGCGGGATGGAATACGCAAATGAATCGGGTCCGGTTAATCAATTTGAAAATATTGGTGGCAACAGAGGAATTTCAGTTTTAAAAGAACATGACCAGGGGATTAACAATCTTGGGTTTTATTTTCTTGAACATTTGAATTTGATTGAACAAAAATTTGATCTTTTTATTTCCAGCAGATATGACATCAGTAAATTTAGCTCTGATATTTATATTCCGTACGGATATGTAGATTCCGCAAGAGTATTCAAAGGATTCACACCAAAGATTGGTTTGAACTACAAAATAATTCCTACAGTTGCGCTTTATACTTCGTATGGCTTGGGTTATGATTTTCCAGCACTCTACGAGATGCAAAATTATACCTTCTCATCAAATCCTATGTATTCATTAAACCCGGATATAGAAGTTCAAAAATCTTATAACTTTGAATTTGGGATAAAAGGGAACCTGATGAATGAAGAATCAGATTTTATGAAAAAAGTAGTCTTCGATGTTGCATTTTTTTATTACAAGATTACAGATGAAATAGTGCCGTTCACTATCAATCAAACATCTTACTATAGAAATGCTGCAAAGACAAACCGTATTGGAGTTGAAGGCGGAATAAAAACAGAACCCTTTGAACATTTTGATATGATAGTCAACTATACATACACCAATTTCAAATATGATGAGTTCGAAGCGCTGAACTATACTCCGCAAGGAACTGTTACAGCAGATTATTCAGGGAACAAGGAACCATCTATACCAACGAGCATTTTGAATTTTATTTTAGAATATAAGTTGGAACTTTCGGAATCTATGACAGGGTTACTGCTTTGGGATTGTGACTACATCTCTGATATGTACGTTGATGATGCGAACTCGACTATCAATAAAGGATATTTTTTTGGCAATATAATGGCAGGACTGACTTACAATACCGAAGAATATGGTGCGATTATTTTTCTGAGTTCAAATAATATTTTCGATAAGACTTATAGCGGCTACATTAATATTAACGACTACTATGGCAGATACTATAACGCTGGAGAGCCCAGAAATATTTCTTTAGGTTTAAATCTCAGTTACAAATTTTAGAATTTTTCGTGTTCAGTATTAAAAAAATATTTTTCTGTGTTATTCTGTTTGCGAATATTTTATTTGCACAGATGTCTTTAAATTTTCCCAAATTCAGAATTTACCCAAGCGTAATTACTCAAACCGAGCCGGTGATTACTACAAATCCGGTCAATCACAATATTTTATTTGCTGGTGCTGTTACAATTAATTTTAGCGGAGGATTTTCAAGCGAAGGTGTTTATGTTTCAACAGATGGTGGGAATACATGGACGGGGACTGATACTTGTAAAGGTGCAAATGTTTATAATCATGGCGGCGATCCCGGCGTTGTAATTGCAGAATCCGGTCGATTTATAATTTCACATATTGGGGCAATATTCCCCGGAATTTATACTCACTATTCAGATAATTTAGGCTTGAACTGGTCAAATGCAACTGTTGTTACTGATCATCAGACTAGCGACAAAGGAACAATTGCTCTTGATTACTCGAATGAAAGCTCTTACAAAGGGAGAATATATTTAGCCTGGGTTGATCTGCAAATAAATCCTGCAACTGTTTTTTGTTCATATTCAATCAACGATGGTGTATCCTGGAGTAATCCGCAGAGTGTCAATCCTAACCCTCCTAAAAGATGTGTTGGCGGATCAATTACAACCAGTAGTGATGGTACGGTTTACATTTGCTGGTCGGGTATTACTCTGTCAAGTCCTTTTATTGAAGATTACGCTGGATTTGCAAAATCAACAAATGGTGGAGTTAATTGGGCTTTTCAGCAAAACATTTTTGATATGAATGGAATAAGCGGCACACTTTCCTCTAAAGGGAATATCAGAGTTAATGGATTACCACAAGTAGTCGTTGATAACAGCGGTGGTGAAAGAGATGGCTGGATTTATATAGTTACAACTGAAAAAAATATTTCTCCTGCAGGAAGCGACCCGGATATTATTTTGCACAGATCAACAGATGGCGGGATGAACTGGTCAGGAGGAATCAGAGTTAATCAGGATCCGCTGAACAATGGAAAGATACAATACTTCCCTTGTATTCAGATAGATGATCAGGGAGGAATTGATATACTATATTATGATGACAGGAACACAACCTCAGATTCAACCGATATTTTTATTGCCCGCTCGCTTGATGGTGGCAATACATGGGGAGAGTACTCACTCACTAATTCACGGTTTAAACCAAAACCAATCGTTGGTGGTGCTTCTTCTTATCAGGGTGATCATATCTCGCTGCTCGCAGTAGATGATAAACTTTATGCGCTTTGGATGGCAGATTATTCCGGTTTGTATCAGGTATGGGCTTCAATAATTGATATGAATGTATTATATACCGGGGAACCCGGCGACGACTCGATTGAGAAATTTTATTTATATCAAAATTATCCCAATCCATTTAATCCTGAAACAACAATTAAATTTCAGATTGCAAAGCCAGGATTTGTTCAATTAAAGATTTACGATTTGCTTGGAAACGAAGTAGCTAATTTAGTAGATGGCTATAAAACATCCGGAGTATATAGTATAAATTTTATGGCTCAGGATTTACCGAGCGGAATATATTTTTACAAATTGGATTCAAATCAGTATTCAGAAACAAAAAAACTTGTCATACTTAAATAGTGACTTATGGAAAGTTTTAATTTCATCTTTCGGTATAAATTGAAAACTATACTGGCTAAAGTAGTGTTGGTTTCTTTTGTTTACAGCACTTTTGGATTTTTAGCCGTTCATCCGATTCTTTCTACTTACTATAAATACCTGGGGATCGAGGAAGCAAATAATCCATCAAACGAGGAATTGGTTGAACTTTTAATTTTTAATAAGAAAAAAATTATTTCGGGAGAATTAAATTTCAGATGGATTCATTCCCGTGAGTTTAAATACAATGGGGATATGTATGATATCGTTATAAAAGAAGAGACCGAAAAAGAATTGATAGTTTTAGTAATAAATGATACAAAAGAAGAAAAGCTGGAAGAAGAATTTGAAAAAAGAATTCATAAAAATTCTACCGAAAACAAACATCTGCCGCCAGTAATAAAACACAGTTTATCAATTTCAGAAGCGGTTCAATCAATTCGAGTCGGTTTCACACTTGAATATCAGTCATCATTTGACTGTCAGATAAACAATTTATACAAATCTATTTATTTCGATACACCTTCACCGCCGCCGCGACTCGTTTAGTTCAATCGTATTTAAAAATTAATTAAACGAATAATGAAAGGTGAAATATGTTTCAACCAAAACACTTTTTTTATTCAATTATTCTTCTTTCTTTTTTGAGCGGCAGTTTTTTGCTGTTTGCACAGCAGACGGATGTTGTGAGTGATTCAACAAATGCAAAGGTTGATTCACTTACTTATTCAACAGACGATGTTGTGGTTACTGCTACTCGTGTAGAAAAGAAAATAATTGATATCCCGTATCCGGTAATCAGGTTAAAGAATACTCAGTACAAGTTTTCCAAGAAAGTATCAGTAGATGATGTTCTGGAAAATGTTCCGGGCTTGTTTCTTCAGTCACGGTATGGGAATCATGATGTCAGAATTGCTATAAGAGGATTCGGCAGCAGGTCAAATACCGGAATAAGAGGCGTGAGAATTCTGCTCGATGGAATACCGGAATCAGAACCCGATGGTCAGACAAGAATAGAAGCCATCGATTTCAACTCAATAGGAAGCATTGAACTTGTTAAAGGAAATTCTTCCTCTCTTTACACAAACGCACCAGGCGGTGTAATAAATTTCATAAACGATATTTATTTTCCATATTCATTCGTTACACAATTCAATGAGTTCGGTTCTTATGATTTAAGAAGGAACGGATTAAAATTTGGAGTAAGAACTGATAAGTATGGTTTTCTCGGAACGTACAGCTATCACAACTATAAAGGATTCAGACCACATAGTGAAGATTACTGGCATATTTTCAACACAGTTGTGGATGTTCTTCCGGGAGATAAAACTAATTTGCAGATCTTCGGATATTTTGTTGATGGAATAATAAAACTTCCTGGCTCCTTAACTAAAGAAGAATTTGACGATGATCCATATCAGGCAGCTCAAAGAGAAATTGACCGTGATTCAAAACGATTAACTACTAAAGGTCGTATCGGATTAAAGTTTAATATGAAATTTGGTAAGAACGATAACCAGGAAATAGAAGTAATTCCGTATGGAACTATAAAATATTTCCATCGTACTGCAGCCACCTACAGAATTATGAACCGGTACGGATTAGGTTCTTCTTTCAGATACATCAACAGACATATCATCAGTGGATTGGACAATGAATTTTCGATTGGTGGAGATCTGCTCTATCAAGCCGGACCAGTTGAAGAATATGATAACATCGGTGGTCAAAAAGGCGATCAGCTTCTTTTCCTAACCGATGAAATACAAGGTAATAACGGTGTTTATTTTTCGGACTTTCTTGAGCTGTATGGGAAAAGATTTTATTTACTAATCACAGGCAGGTATGACAATGTGTATTTTCAAAATGATGATATGCTGCTAAGCAGTCGAAGTGCTTTCAGAAGATTTGAAGCATTTACTCCTAAAGCAGCGCTTAACTTTAAACTAACACCAAGCGTTGCACTGTACACATCTTATGGATTAAGCTTTGATTCTCCTGCCGGAAATGAGATGGACAATTATCCAACCAGTTCAGACCCATCTATCAATTTAAACCCGGATTTGAATGCTCAGAAATCCCAGAACTTTGAAATAGGAATTAAGGGAAACATACGAAGCTTTGATGAACAACTCTTCAATAATGTTATCTTCGAAGCAACCTTCTTTAATATTCTTATCGAAGATGAAATAATTCCTTTCGAAGTTTATGGAGATGTCTTTTTCCGTAATGCGGCAAAAACTACAAGAAATGGTATTGAGGTTGGTGGAAGCGTTGATATTTTTAGTCGTTTAAATCTGCAAGCTTCATATACTTTCTCAGATTTTACGTACGATGAATATATTGCACTTACTATTGATGAGAACCTTGATACTACTTCGCAAAACTTTGCAAGTAATTATGCACCAAGCGTACCGCAGCATAACTTATTCTTTGCTGCTTCATATAATCAGGAATTCGCTCGTGGTATTACAGGTTTTATTCGCGGCAGTGTAAGATATGTCAGTGGAATGTATGTTGACGATGCAAACTCAGACAAGACTGATGACTACACTACCTTTAACGCTGGAATCGGTCTGGATATGGTATTTGGTAAATTTAATCTACTTCTTTCCGGTGGAGTTAATAATATATCCGATCTCGTTTATGTTGGTTTTGTGAATATCAATTCAAGCAACGGAAGATATTATGAAGCTGGTGAACCGCGTAATTTTTATGGTGGAATAAACCTGGGTTATGCTTTCAATTAACTTCTATTCAATAACGGCTGGCTTATTATAGGTCAGCCGATTCTTTTTTCTTTGTCAGATTAGTTTTACTTTACCGAAACAAATGAAATCAATTTATCGTATCTTATCTTTTGATGAAATTAAATAAAGCAGCTTTCAGTTTAATCCTCCCTATTTTTTTATCAGTTAATAATTCATTTCCTCAGACTTCAGATATCAGACCTTTTGAGTTGAAAACAGGGCGGGAAGCTGCAATAATAAGTAGCGGTGCAGCAATCGGAATTACTGCTCTTATTGTTATCCTCAACAACGACAGACTAACAAAAGATGAAATTAATTCGCTTAATCCGAACGATGTGAATAAGTTTGACAGAGCTGCTATTGGACCTTACCAAAAAGATATGCTTGGCGATGCACTATTATACAGTTCATATTTATTTCCTCTTTCTTTTCTTGCTTATGATGAAACGAAAAACGATTTTAGCACTCTGGCATTAATGTATGGTGAAGTCTTGCTTATCAATCATAGTTTAAATGCACTGGTCAAAGGCTTAACAAAAAAAACCAGACCATTCGTTTATGATAATACCAGTCCATCAGAAGAAATATTTTCAGTTAATGCCAGGCATTCTTTTTATTCAGGACACACATCAACCACCGCTTCGAATTCGTTTTTTACTGCAAAGATTTTTTCAGAATATCTGACTGATAATACGGTAAAAACTTTAATATGGACTGCTGCTGTAATAATTCCTGCGGTTACCGGATTTTCAAGAGTAAATACTCACAATCATTTTCCAACGGATGTTATTGTTGGTTATATCGTGGGTGCCGCAATCGGATATCTGATTCCGGAACTTCATAAAAGTGAAACTAATGGAAATGTAGTTGCTGCTCCACAGGAATTTAAATACAGACCGGTATTCGGTTTTCAATTTCAATTTTAACAACTATAAATGAGGCTGAGATGCAGACTTTAATACAAGTTGTTTGTTCAGAAAAGAAATCTCTTAGAGATGTAATTGCCCACGACGAAAGACTTAAAAAGTTCAACTTCTATGTGGAAGCGAAACAGAAACCCGGAAGAAGCCCAGGCTGGGCTAAGATTCACAGCGTTGATTCAAAAGTCAGAGGTGCTATAAATATTTCATGGCAGAGCAGGGTAAATATTCTTAATTGCAGAGTGATTACAAAAGGGACAGGTAAACCAGCAAATATAATCGGAGATTTTACCAAATATCTTCTTTCAAGATTCTCAAAGAAAATTCAATCTGTAATAATTGTCCCCAGATGATTGATTGAAGGACTTTTTATTTAATGGTGAGGAAACAATATTCAATGTGTTCTAAAATATATTTGAGGAAATATAATTACTTCACTTTGCTGTTTATAATGCAGATTGCTTTTTCGAATATTTCATTCTGTCAGCAGCAAAGCTACAAGCCGTTTAATATTGACTTCAATCGTGAGGCAGCTTTATTTGGAGCCGGTGCTGTTGCCGCTGTAACAGCTTATGCAATTCTTGAAAATCTTAAACCAATGTCAGTTGAAGATATAAATTTACTTTCTCCTTCAAACATTAATGAATTTGACCGAAATGCAATCGGACCATACACAGAAGATCATCTTGGAGATGCATTACTTTATACATCTTATCTTGTTCCTCTTTCCGTTGTGTTTTTTGATGCAACAAGAAAAGATATCTGGGAAGTGGCTCTAATGTATAGTGAAGTACTCCTGATACAATCAAGTATAAACGGTATTGTTAAAGGAACAGTTCAAAGAGTACGTCCGTTTGTTTACGATGAACAATCACCGATAAATGTAAAACAGACAAAAGATGCAAGAGTATCGTTTTTTTCGGGACATACTTCAATGACAGCAGCACTTTCTTTTTTTACAGCGAGAGTTGCAAGTGAGTATGTTAGTAATAATACTATACGGATTTTAATATGGAGCAGTGCTGCGCTTTTGCCTGCTATTACTGCCGTTTCGCGTGTGAATACTCACTGGCATTTTCCTACCGATGTTATGACAGGATATGTTATCGGTGCACTAATCGGTTATTTTATTCCGGAACTTCATACAACAACAACTAGTATGAGTGGAAATCTGTCAATTTATCCTTCTGTAAATCTGAATAAACCCTCATTGAATTTTCAACTGCAATTTTAGTCCAATTATCTTTATTCCAACCAAATTCCCGAGGAGATTTTAATCTGTAATAATTTTTAATTATTCATTCTCAATTATTTGCTACGTCCACCTTCTCACATATAAGAAAACACTAAAGATAGCTTTCCATTTATTGAAAAGGAACTCCGCTAAAAACCAATATTTAATCAAAATCTAACAGGTAATTAGTTGCGGTTTGTGGAATATTATTTGTCAACTGAATACCTGAAACAAAAACGATTAAGGACAGATGTTAGAATTAAAACTTACCGAAGAACAGCAAATGCTGAAAGAAATGGTGAGAGATTTCACCAACAACGAAATAAAACCTATCGCTGCAAAGATTGATCAGGAAGCAAAAATACCGGAAGAGTTAATTAAGAAAATGGCAGAACTTGGTTTCCTTGGAATATCTTTTCCTGAAGAATACGGCGGCGGTGGAATGGGTGAAGTTGGATATTGTTTAATGCAGGAAGAAATTGCGCGCGGATGTATGTCAACTGCAACATTCATCGGCGCTCATCAGTCAATCGGTTCAAATGCAATATATATTGGAGGCACTGAAGAACAGAAGAAAAAATATTTAACTCAGCTTGCAAGCGGAGAAAAGATCGGAGCGTTTTGTTTAACAGAAGCTCAGGCTGGTTCAGATTCATTTCATCTTAAAACAAAAGCTGATCTTGACGGAAATGAATGGATTATAAACGGAGAGAAACTCTGGATTACAAACGGTGGCATTGCAGGAATACTTTCTTTGTTTGCAAGAACTGAAAAGGGTATCAGCGCATTCATCGTTGAAACAGACACACCAGGATTTAAAGCTGGTCCGGCAGAAAAGAAAATGGGAATCAAAGGCAGCACTACAAATGCACTAAGCTTTGAGAATGTACGAATTCCAAAAGAAAATTTACTTGGTACAGATGGCAGAGGATTTTTAATTGCTATGAAAACACTCGATGCAGGAAGACTCGGGCTCGGCGCTGCATGTCTCGGTGTTGCAAAAGAATTATTAGAACTTTCAACAAATTACGCAAAGGAAAGAAAACAGTTCGATCATCCTATTAGCTTTTTTCAGGCTGTTCAGTTTATGCTTGCAGAAATGGCGACGATGGTTTTCAATATGGAATCAATTGTTTATCGAACTGCAACGGAATATGATTTGAAGAAAGATATCTCCACAAAATCAGCAATGGTAAAACTTTATTGTTCTGATGCACTTGATGAAGTTGTTGACAGAGCAGTTCAGATACACGGGGGAATGGGTTATTCGCAGGAGCTTTCGATTGAAAGATATTATAGAGATTCCAGAATCAACAGAATTTTTGAAGGTACAAACGAAATCCAGAAAGGGATTATCGCAAGAGACATTCTCAAAAAGGGTGGAAAAATTTTCTAATTTTGTAATGAGGTTATAGCATGACTTTAACTGATGAAGTATTAATAATAGAATCTGAAAAATCTCAGGGAAAAAACATGAGCAAGAAACAATTGTTTTACTATCGGATTTTTGATGACAAAGAAAAACTGAATTATCTTAAATGTTCTTTATGTCATGAAGAAGTTGAACATTGGCTTAAGGAATATGAGAAGTCTCGTCAAAAATATTTTAATCCGGAATTTATCACTTACTTAAACGAACACGATCCGGAAGCAGAAATTATAGAAATAAGCGATATATCTTATTAATACCCACCCGGTATTTTATGTCGCTTGTGCGTTCCCGGTATCTTGAATGGTTAACTCTATTCTCTGCCGGGAATATTTATTTTTATGTAGTCAAGTGAAAAAATTCAGGCTGTAACTATCTAAAATTATTTCTAAGTTGACAGCAGAAAATTGTAATTTTATATGAAAGAATTTATCTTCAAACCCTTCGGTGAGATGACAGAGGCTGACTATCAGATGGTTGGTTTCAAATCCGGTCTCGAAATTCATCAGCAGCTTTTCACTGATAAAAAATTATTTTGTCATTGTCCTGCAGGCATCTATAGCGATAACTATCACGCAGAAATACTCCGGCATATGCGTCCGACTCTATCAGAACTTGGAGTTTATGATGGCACAGCTTTGATGGAGTTCAAAACAAAAAAAGAAATTATTTATCGGATTAATCGGAACACCGTCTGTACTTATGAGATGGATGATACTCCGCCATTCCTGATCAATGAAAATGCGCTTGATATCGCACTTGGAATCGGGATGTTGTATAACTGCAAACTTGTGGATGAACTTCATATTGCGAGAAAACAATATCTGGATGGAAGTATTCCTACAGGTTTTCAACGAACGGCGATTTATGCAGTGGATGGATGGATTCCTTACAAAGACAGAACAGTAAAAATAGTTCAGATGTCAATTGAAGAAGATTCATGCAGAGAAGTTTCTGATCAATTTCACACAAGAACATATCTTACTGACCGACTTGGGATGCCGTTGATAGAAACAGTAACCGGTCCGGATATGCGTACTCCGTACGAAGTTGCTGAAGTTGGATGGATTTGTGCAAAGCTCGTAAGAAGCACTCACAAAGTAAGAAGAGGAATTGGTGCAGCACGTCAGGATGTTAATGTTAGTGTTGAAGGAGGAACGCGCGTTGAAATAAAGGGAGTTCCGAAAATTGGAATGATTCCTCTGTTAACTCACAACGAAGCAATGCGTCAATGGAATCTTTTAAGATTAAGAGAAGAGTTGAGGAAAAGAGGAATTACAACAGAGACTTTCCTGGCAAAAGATTACGACATCACTTCGCTTATCAAAAAACCACACTACGTTCCACTAAAAAATGCAGTCGAGAGTAAATTAAAAATACGGTGTATAGTTCTAAAAGGATTTAAGGATTTACTTCGATGGCAGACACAGACTGATACCTATTTCTCCAAAGAAATTTCTGACAGAGTAAGAGTAATTGCATGCTTAACTACCATTCCGAATTTGATTCATTCAGACAGCAGAACAGATACAATTACTTCCTCGGACTGGTTGAAAATTAAAAAGCATGTTGAAGCAACCGATGAAGATACAATAATTATCGTTTGGGCTAATGATGAGGATATCCAAACTGCGGTAAATGAAATTATTATCCGTGCGAAGGAAGCTACAATCGGAATTCCTTCTGAAACAAGACAGGCATTGAGCGATGGTACAAATGGATTTGAAAGAATTCTTCCCGGTGCGGATAGAATGTATCCTGACACAGATCTACCTCCGAAAAAAATTGCAGAAGAAAGAATCAATGCAATTAAAACATGGCTGCCTGAACAATTCTGGAAAAGAAAAGAATGGTATAGAAAACTTAAAATTCCTGCAGATACAATTGATGAATTATCAATCTCAAAATACGCTGAACTTTTCAAGAAAGCTGTGAACGAGTGGAATATAAATCCGGTTAATGCAGCAGTCATTTTAATTCAATATCCAAAAAGATTAAGCAGAAGCAGTTATGTGATTGATTCAATTGATGAAAAAATGATGTCATCAATTTTAAAAGCATATGCTGATAAAAGATTAACTTATGATTTTATTCTGAGGGCAATGAAAATCAGCTCTGAACTTGGAATGTTCGTTGATGAAATTATTCCCCAGCCAATGAGTGATGATGAACTTGAAAAAGAAATAGTACTTGCCGAACAAAAAATGCAGGGAATGGAATTCGTTAAAGAAAAAAATGCAAACAGCATTTTAATGGGAATATTGATGAGCAAGCTTCGCGGAAGAATCAGTGCAAAAAAAGTTTCGCAGAAAGTTGGATCGCTCCAAAGGAGTTTAAAGAATGTCAAATAATGATGAATACAAGGGTTATAAAGGAGAAGCATTAAAAACACTTCAGAAGTTTAATGCGCTGGTATGGAGCGATGTGGAGATTTCGACAGATGACGGAAATTTCAAAGGACTTATTCTTCCTCGTTCGGAAACTGCTGATGAATTCCATATCGTCATAAAGCTTCCCGTTGGTTACAACATTGGTATTGCAGCAAGGAAAATTAAATCAATAAATATTTTTGGGAGGAAAGAAGCTCACTACAAAATTCCCGAAAAAGATTTTCCATACGATCCAAAAAAACCAAAAGTAAAACTTCTCGGAACTGGTGGAACTATTGCAAGCCGGCTTGATTACAGAACCGGTGCTGTTATTCCCGCTTTTTCTCCCGGTGAACTTTACGGCTCTGTCCCTGAACTTGCTGATATCTGCAATCTCGAAACTGAAAAACTTTACGGAGTCTTCAGCGAGAATATGGGTCCTGATCAGTGGATTGGTTTGGCCGAAGCAATTGGTAAAGAAATTGAAAAGGGTGTTCAGGGAATTGTGATCGGTCACGGAACGGATACAATGCATCACACTTCTGCAGTACTTTCGTTTATGATTCAGAATTCTCCGGTCCCGATTGTTATGGTTGGTTCACAGCGTTCCAGTGATAGACCTTCATCTGATGCTGCACTGAACCTTATTCACTCAGTTACAACTGCAGCAAAAAGTGATATCGCCGAAGTAATGGTTTGTATGTTTGGTCCAACAAGCGATCTGTACGGACTTCTTCACCGAGGAACTCGTGTTAGAAAAATGCATTCGAGTTACAGATCAACTTTCAGAACAATTGGAGATATTCCTATTGCAACTGTTAGCCGCGAAAAAATAACACCGCTTCGTAATGATTATATAAAAAGAAGATATGATAACAATGTAAAAGTAAACGCTGTGTTTGATGAGAGAGTTGCTATTGTTTATTACTACCCGAATATGAAACCGGATATGATTGATTCGCTCGTTGATAACGGTTACAAAGGAATTGTAATAGCAGGAACAGGACTCGGACACGTAAACAAACCTCTTTATCCCGCACTAAAGTATGCACAGGAAAAAGGTGTAGCTGTTTATATGACAGTTCAAACTTTATGGGGCTACGTGCAAATGTATGTTTACGATACCGGAAGAGATATGATGGAACTCGGTGTAATTCCCGCAGCAAATATGCTTCCAGAAGTTGCGTATGTAAAACTTGGCTGGGCACTTGGACAAACAGATGACCTCGAAAAGATAAAAGAGATTATGCTAACTCCTATTGCCGGAGAAATTACAGAACGCGAACCAAGCAACGGTTATCTCATCTACCAGGGTGGCTTACCTGAGGTTGAAGATTTTATAAAGCAGTTCAGGAAATAGTAAAAGCATTTCAAATTACGATTTAATCATTTGACAAAGAACAACAATTGAAGTTATCCTTTTTTTGTTTCCTGTGAATCTTTCTGGTGCAGAATAATATGACTTGCCTGAAGTAGCTCTCAAAAGTAGTTTTTAAGTGTTCAAATAAATTCATCGACCCGATAAATATTTTTCATCAACCAATATAAAGGGGTTCTGGAATGAGAACAATAAATTTTATCCTATCCGCAGCAGCAGTTCTTTTTCTTATGTCTTGTGAGGAAGATCCAACATCTGCAAACTTTTCAAATGGATTGAGAAGCATCAAGCTGTATAATTTAAATAGTAATTCAGTCAGCAAAATTGAAGATGTGAATAATGTGGTTTACGATTGTGTCTTTAAAGACAGTTCTAATTTTGTTTATGCGACTTTTTATCATGCTGTGGGTGAACTGGTAGCACGAAATCTTTACTCGCATTATGGTGGCTCTAACTATTTCGAAGGTGGACCTATTTACGATATTAAATTATATCCGGAAATAACAACGATATTTCTTACGGCGAGTGACGGCATTTATTCAGTAAACGAATATGACCAATTGGTTTCTAACTTAACAAAGAATTATGGTGCTTCATTTGCAGGACCAGTATTTATTTCCTCTATGAATTCTTTAACATACGGTAACACACTCATTTTAGAAACTAATGATGGCGTAATTATTTCTCAAAATCTTGAATCGGCAATAATAGATACATTATTAATAGTTCGTGGAAAAATGGTTATTCCGATTTTTTCAACTGCTGATGGCACTCATCTTATCTATACCGAGACAGATTTTAGTTCAAATGATGTTGCAATAAAATCACTAAATCTTTTTGATTTACAAGATATAAAAACATTAACAAGTTCAATTCCTATATCAAGACTCGGTAAGAATAGATCTGTTAATGATAAAATCGTCTTCACATCTAAAGGCACTGTTTACGTTTTGGAATTAAATACCGGAAATATTTTAAATGTTGCTACAAGCGGTCAGTTTGCAGACATATCAAACGATGGGCAAAAGGTGGTCTTTACAACAGGTTCTGAAATGTATTTGATTAATTCTGATGGGACAAATCAGAAAAAGTTAATTAGTAAAAGTGCGGAGAACAAATATGTATTTCTTCCATCCTTTTCGTCAAATGACGAGCAAATAGTGTTAGTTGAGAGCGATTATTACTATGGTTATTATTCACAATAAATCACTCTAAAATATTTTTAGCACAAATTATTTGTTTTTGACAATTCCTGCTTTAACGCTAAAAAATCAATTGTAGTTTTAGCATAATTATCCCTTCGGGATTGATGTAAGATTGAAAAAATTTTCGTCAACTCATTTTGCTTGAATTTCAAACAGTTGTCCGTTGGTGTTAATTTCGTAAAAATGTATAAGTAATCCCGCCTTTTGTATATGTTCATCTATCAGTTGCCAGCTTATTTTTGAATCGTAAATAACAAATAAATAAATGAAAGATACGAGGTGATAACAATGCAAAAACGAAAACTTGGAAATAATTTAGAAGTTTCAACTTTAGGACTTGGCTGTATGGGGATGAGTTTTGGCCTGGGTCCTGCTGCTGATAAAAAAGAAATGATCTCTCTTATTCGTACTGCTGTTGAAAAAGGTATAACTTTTTTTGATACCGCGGAAGTTTATGGACCTTTTACCAATGAAGAACTTGTCGGCGAAGCGCTTGAACCATTTCGTGATAAAGTAGTAATCGCCACTAAATTTGGTTTTAATATTGATGACGTTACAAAACAATCTAATGGGCTTAACAGCAGACCTGAAAATATTAAAAAAGCTGTTGAAGGTTCATTAAAAAGATTAAGAACAGATTACATTGATCTTCTTTATCAGCATCGTGTTGATAAGAATGTACCGATTGAAGATGTTGCTGGAACAGTTAAAGATTTAATCGCTCAAGGAAAAGTAAAACATTTTGGTTTATCAGAAGCTGGAGTGAAAACAATTCGTCGTGCTCACGCTGTTCAGCCGGTAACCGCATTACAAAGTGAATATTCTTTATGGTGGAGAGAACCCGAAGAAGAAATTTTACAAACACTGGAAGAACTCGGAATCGGTTTCGTACCGTTTAGTCCTCTTGGCAAAGGGTTTTTAACCGGAAAAATTAATGAACAAACTGAGTTTGATAAATCTGATTTTAGAAATACAGTTCCAAGATTTTCACCCGAAAACTTAATAGCAAACAAAGCACTTGTTGAGTTGCTTGAACGAATCGCAAAAAGAAAAAATGCTACCCCTGCACAAATAGCACTTGCCTGGCTGCTCGCTCAAAAAAATTGGATCGTTCCAATTCCCGGAACAACAAAACTGCATCGTCTTGAGGAAAATATTGGTGCGGTTGATGTTGAAATTACAAAAGAGGATATTAAAGAAATTGAAGCGGCATCATCAAAAATTAAAATACAAGGTGAGCGATATTCAGAAAACAGTCAAAGAATGATTGACAGATAATTTATTTTAAATTATAACTAAAGGAAAAGTATTGGTAGAATTACTGGAAACACAGGAAATGCTGAATTTCTGTGCAGAACATAATATCACTGCTGATATTGAACTTATTAATGTTGAGCAAATCAATGAAGCATTTGAACGCTTGTCCGAAGGACTCCTTCGGAGGAAAAAGGAGACCTGCCTACCGGACAGGCAGGTGTAAAATATCGGTTTGTTATTGATATGGGTTCTTTGAAAAGATAATCGCTTACATCTGCAGGGCAGAATTTGCTGGAGCAGATGAAATTATATAAAAGCTTTCTTCATCGCTGAACTTAAGATTCAATACGATAGTTCAAAATGTCCGGATTATTTTTGAGAAGTTCTAGCAATACTTTTGTTGAACCGGTTGGATTTTTTTTACCTTGTTCCCATTGTCTTACTGAAGATGGACTAACATTCAATACCTTTGCAAACACACTTTGGCTTAGCTTAATTCTTTCTCTTATCTTCAGTATATCTTTTGCATTTATTTCTACTTCGGGAATTTCGACTTTAAATTCTTTTAATTCTTTTTCAGTGAACGAAGTTTTTATTCCTCTTTTCAGCAAATCCTGTACAGTATTGCCTATTGCTTTTTTTATTGATTTTCTCATAATCATTCCTTTATTCTTATAAAATTTCCTAATTCCTCAAGCTGCTTATATTCTTCTCTGCTTATTGATAATAAATCTTTAGATAATTTTTTGAAATATCTTAATTCCTCACTGTTTAAATTATCTTTTTCATTTTTTGAAAAACCATAAACAAAAATAGCGGCTTCGGATTCTTTAAAAACCACGATTGTTCTAAATCCACTACTTTTTCCTTGTCCTGCTTTCGGAGTACGTATTTTATATAAACCCGCGCCTAAATCAACAACTCCAAGTTTTTTTGAAATACTTTCCAAAGTTTCTAAAAGTTTTTTATCTGTTATCTCATTCTTTATTGCCCATTTATCGAACCATTTTGTTTTTAGTTTTAACATAAGCAAATATATCACTTTGTGATACACTCTGCAAGTTACTTTTTAATTTACTTTTTGAGAGGAACTTTCTTTAGTTAATATTTCGAGTGTTGCAGAGGAAAGACCCACTCTTTCAGGTTCTAATATTGGTGGAATTACTGAAAATCAGGAAATGCTGAACTTCTGTGCAGAACATAATATCACTGCTGATATTGAATTCATTAGTGTTGAGCAAATCAATGCAGCCTTTGAACATTTGTCCGAAGGACTCCTTCGGTGAAAAAAGGCAAAGTAAAATATCGTTTTGTTATTGATATGGGTTCTTTGAAAAAATAAAATCCCCAGTCAACTTTCGGTCATGCATTTGTTAGTGGAGAAGGCACAATTTCCCGGACTATAAAAATATTATTTATAATGGGCGGTATATTGCCCGAAATTTATATATTTGTGCAGTATAAAACACATTATAAAGGCATTAGAAAATATGTTACTATCTAAAACAGATAAAATCTTAAAAGAACTTGGGGAAAATATCCGGCTCGCTCGATTGAGAAGAAAATTAAGTACCCAGCAGGTTGCTGAAAGAGCGGGAATTGGCAGAAGAACTTTATATGAAATAGAAAAAGGAAAACCTAATGTTGGCATCGGTAACTATGCTCGTGTTTTATCTGTGCTTGGATTGGAAAATGATCTGTTAAATATTGCCAGAGACGATGAACTTGGTCGTAAACTGCAGGATGCAAAATTAATCATGAAAAAGAGAGCGCCAAAAAGAAAATCTGAGAATTAAAATATGACAAAAACAAACTCAAGAAAAGAGATACTGGTATATGCTTCCTGGATAGGACTAAAGGAGCCAACACAATTAGGAACTCTTTATTCTGAAATAGTAAGAGGTAAAGAAATATTTTCTTTTGAGTACGATAAGGGATGGTTGAAATCCAAATTTGCACAAGTTATTGATCCGGATCTTCAACTTTTCTCAGGCACGCAATATTTACCCGGCAGCAAAAATAACTTTGGCATTTTCCTGGATTCCTCGCCCGACAGATGGGGAAGAGTTATTATGCAAAGACGTGAAGCAATTATAGCTCGAAGAGAAAAAAGACCGGCAAAAACTTTAATGGAATCAGATTATTTATTAGGTGTTTACGATGAGAACAGGATTGGAGGATTAAGATTTAAAGAAGAACCCGATGGTCCATTTTTAAATAAAGATGAAAATCATTCAGCGCCACCCTGGACTTCTATCAGTGAATTACAGGAAGCAAGTCTGAAGTTTGAGAAAGATGAAGGATCAGATTCAGAACATCTTAAATGGTTGAATATGTTAATCGCTCCGGGATCATCACTTGGCGGCGCAAGACCAAAAGCCAGCATTTATGATTCTGCGGGAAATTTATGGATAGCTAAATTCCCGAGTGTTAATGATACAAAAAATATTGGCGGATGGGAGATGGTCGTTTATAATCTTGCAGCAAAATGTGGAATAAATATTACCGAAGCAAAAGTAGAAAAGTTTTCAAATCATCAACATCATACTTTTTTAGTTAAGCGATTTGATAGAATAAAAAAGGAAAGAATCCACTTCGCTTCCGCAATGACAATGCTTGGCTATACAGATGATAAAGATTCTCATGCCGGTGCAAGTTATCTTGAGATTGCAGATTTTATTATTAAATATGGCGCAAGAGTAAATGAAGACCTAAGAGAATTATGGAAAAGAATTGTGTTTAGCATTTGTGTTTCAAATACAGATGATCATTTAAGAAATCATGGTTTTATTTTATCTGAAAAAGGCTGGATGATCTCTCCAGCATTTGATATTAATCCAAATGAAACGGGTACAGGATTGAGTTTAAATATTTCCGGGAACGATAACTCATTAAGTTTTGAGCTCGCATTGGAAACTGCAGAATATTTTAGATTAGACACAAATGAAGCCAAAAAGATTATAGATGAAATTAAAAGTAAAGTTAGTAGTTGGAAGGCAGTTGCTGAAAAGTACGGAATATCCAAACGGGAACAGTCATCAATGGAAAAAGCTTTTAGGGTAAAATAAAATTATTCAACTCAATAGTGTTCAGCAAATTAATGAAGCATTGACAATTGAAAATCACCATTGCCTCAGCCTGGATTTTGATTTTTGTTTCTCATATTTTGCAAAGTAAAATAAAAGGAGTTAGCAATGAATATTCAAAAAATATTTGAAGCTGTAGATGCTGATGAAATGAATTCACCGCTGCAGTCAATCATTTGGGAACTTGAACAACAGGACTATAATGTGAAGATTGAGGGACTTGTTGTTACTGCAGAAGATATGGAAGATAAATTATTTGAGGATCTTGAAAGAGCAACGAATGAATTTTGTATTGAGATAAACAAAGAAAATTTAATACAAAAATTTAAACTTGTTTTTAAAGATTATCACAAATTTTATTTCCAATGCTATTGAAATGGCGGATGTTCATTCTCCTGAAGTAAGAAGTTATAATATGAGTATGATAAGGGGAAAGAATACAAAGCCCGAAATCACAGTAAGAAAATTTTTACACTCCAAGGGGTTCAGATTCAGATTACACAAGAAAGAACTGCCCGGTAAACCGGATATAGTTCTGCCCAAAATTAAAACAGTAATTTTTATTCATGGTTGTTTCTGGCATGGACATAAAAATTGCAAATATTTTGTTGTACCCAAAACAAGAACAAAATGGTGGTTGAATAAGATTGATGGAAACAAGCAAGTAGATAAAAGAAATAATTTTAAACTCAAAAAAGCAGGTTGGAAAATCATTACTCTCTGGACTTGTCAATTAAAACCCAAAAAGGTCGAAAAGGTATTTAATAAATTATCTGTACAACTCTGGTGAAATTACACAATAAATTTTTCCTTATTATGGTAAAGAAGAAATTCTTTGTCAGGCAAAAATCTTGAAGGCAAGATTATTTTTTTATTATCATATCTTAAAAAATAATTTGTAATAACCTGGCCTTTATTTTGTCTTATGAGAACGGAAGAAATTCTGACTTTGTATTCCGGTGTTATGGTTATCAACCCGGCATCAAATGCTTTGTCGTGCAATCCGTTTATAGCAATTCCATTTCGGAGATTTAGCCTGTTCTTAATATCATCTTTCCATGGTTTTATATGTCCCGCAATGAGTAATTCTTTTTGCTGAATTCCTGTAATACAACAAGTATTGTTGTAAGCAGCTAAAACAGATTTTCTGAAAAAAGATTGATTTACTCTGACTTTTACTATTTGCTCTCTTGTTTTTCCTTCTTTTGGTAATTCGCTCTCATCTATGTTGTGCAATTGCTCTAATGATATTTTATTAATCTTTGCAAGAAGTTTTTCACTCTCAAATGGTAAGACATCCCAATTGTTATAAAACTCATACCATATTTCCTTATCCTGTTTGCTTACGTTGTAAGCACCTTTTATTCCCCTGGCTTTCAAAGTCGGATCAAGACTGGCAAAGTTAACAAGCTTGTATGCAACAGAACTGGGAGTTCTGCCAATGAGTTTTGCAAGTTGAATAATTGCAGAATTATTTGAGTGAAGGCGACCGAAAGGAATTTTGAAATAAAGATTGATTGCTAAAATTAATTCTTCCCTTGACCATGCCCGCTGTCCTTTTTTCATCGAGTTTATAGCAAAAATAAAAGATAATATTTAAGAAATATTAGTTAAGAAATTCAATGTTTCTTTTTAGTTTTATCTAATTTTCCAAATAAATAAGATATCATGCTTAATATATCCAGACAGTCTTTATCATTAAAGACTTTAGGATATAATGTTTCTTTGACTTCATGAGAAACAGGATTTCTGAAACCAACCACTGCTCCTGCCGAAATATGTTTTTGACCGTTTTCAAGATTTATTTCAGTTTCTGTTTTACAAGATGTAAAATTAAGTTTTCCTTTATCTCCGAATGCATTAAACATTAAATCTGTTCCGTCTTTCAGTTTGCCATCTTTATCTTTTATACCTGATTTCTTCTGAACATTTTTAATATATTTCTTAATAGCTTCATCGGCAGCTCTTAAATAATCTGCCTCTTTATAATCTTTTTCTGAAACTTCCTGAATTGACGAGTGAAGATGACGCCAATGGTAATAAGGATATTCAGGAACAAGTTCATGGAGTTGCCTGATAGTTGAAATTTGTTCATCGTCGGGAAGTTCAGACTTTTCAGCGATGGCACTAATGATGGGCTCTACTTTAGTTCGAATATCTTTAGGCAGTGAGTCATACCAATTTTTAATATTAATCTTTGTTTTTAAACTAATGCCTTTATCTCTTTCTTCTTTTCGCTTTGCTCTCCATTCTCTTTCTATGTGAGACATAAGTTTTTTAAGATAACTTCTTAGAGGAGTAGTTAATGGCAAGTCCCAATTAAGCGATTGTCTGTGAGTTGAAATTACATCATCTTTCCACTCGTCGACGAAATCTACTTCTAGCCAGCCCGTTAAATAGGAGAACCCATGACTAGATTCGGATATACCAAAAAATTCGGGGGAATTAACTAATCTTTTATTTGCAAATAGTGTAATACCTCTTAATTCTGGTTTTATGGGTTTTGGAGAGCTTATGATCTTGCCTGTAATTTTACCTTTATATTCATACTCAGTTTCAAAAGTGGCAATCAAATCTTTGTATTTCCATTCAAATTGTGTTTCAATATTCTCGTATTTCAATTTATCATCTATTCTAAGTGGAGAATCATTGTTTCTGCTTATGGTTACCTTGAAAGTGTTATCAAAAAGGTTAAAAAGTTTAGATAAGCTTATAGCTAGACCTGTTTTATCAAATACTGTTTTACGATGAATCTTTGTTAATGTTATTTTCGTACCATATGAGGCTTTACTCTTCTTTACAGTAAACTTTGGTTTGTAATCTTTCTCAGTGACACTAGTTAGCTCTTCCCAATCTAATATGAATGTAATTTTCTCATTTGAATTTTTTCTTATTGTCTCAATTTCTATTGTATTACCAATTCCAAAAAATGAAAGTTTTCCCAAGCCCTTCTTTCCTGTAGCTTTTCTTTTTCCACTGGGACTTAATTCCAACCCTTCTTTCCTTCTATTTCTTCCAATCCTTAAAAAATAATCATTTATATCGTCGAAACTCATTCCGAAACCATCATCTTCTACAACTATCTTTTTTTCCTTTTTATCATACAAAAGGATTTTAACATTTTTAGCATCTGCGTCATAAGCGTTAGCAATAAGCTCTGCAATTGCATTCGGTAACTTAGAATACATTTTAACACCTAAGTGCTCAATTGTTGCCGGATCGAAAGTCATTTTTAGGGTCTTTTCTTCACTCATAATTTTCCCCTTTAATTATTTTTAAGGCAATTCTTTTTGCAAATTCCGGTGGCACAGCATTTCCAATATGTTTTGCAACTTTTCCAATACTTTTTTCTTTAAAAATATAATCTGTAGGAAAAGTCTGTAGTGTCGCTCCTTCCCTTAATGAAATTGCACGATCTTCATTAGGATGTCCAAACCTACCATTTGATAAACTGTGGAATTTCGTTGTAATAGTCGGTGCGGGTTTATCCCAAAACATTCTTCCATAGATATCACTGAAACCTTTTTCTAATTTTCTATAACACTTCAACTGTAGGAGGGTATTGTTTTCCCATTCTAATCTGCTTCCGCCATTATGAGAAATTTTTTTAATTCGCTTTAAATTTTTTTCACTTAGCTTAGCTGTTGTGTGTGAGAAGTCGGATGTATCATTGTGTCCGGCGGTTATTTTTCTGAACCCGTTCTTAACTCCAATGAATTGCTTTACAATTGGCACATCTTTTTTGTTCGCTTTGGGAAGCCCGATCTCTCTTTTGACACGCGAAGCAATTAATGTAAACCTTCTTCTTCTTTGGGGAACACCATAGTAATTAGCATTAAGTATATCGTACTTTACAATATATCCTAAATTTTGTATTTCCTTAACAAATTTCTTAAGCCCACTTCTACTATGCTTTTTAATAATTCCAGGTACATTTTCCAGAACTATGTACCCAGGCTTGAAATACAAAACGTATTTTTGAAAATCTAAAAGAAGATTTTTTAAAGGTTTCGATTTCGTTTTGTCAGTGTTAATGATAGACCAATATTGGCAAGGACTGCAACCTATAAAAATAAGGTTGTCATCGTTCGCTGCAATACCTGTAGTTTTTTTTAACTCGTCAAAAGTGTAATTCTTGATATCTGCTTGAATAAATTTTGTTCCTGGATTGTTGTATTCGTAAGTTTCTTTACAGGATGGATCAATGTCTATTCCGGCAATAACATTAATCCCGGCTTTTCTGAAACCATAAGTCATCCCACCGATTGAACAGAAGAAATCAACGGCTTTGAGTTTTGCCATTCAGTTCCTTTAATGTAAGAGATAAATTTTCATCTCTTAAAAAATAAGAAATTTTCACGAAGGATTTTATCTGTTTCATATCCAGTTAATCTTTATCTCCCTTTCCAGCACTTTAAACTCTCTATCTCCTGTAACTAACTGTGCTTTTTTCATCTTTGCCAAAGCGGCAGCAAAAGCATCTGCATAAGAAACTTTGTGATATGCTTTGTACTGTGCTGCCTGCAGAGTAAGTTCTTTGTTGGCTTCTACAATTGTAATAGGATATCTGGCAAAAGTATTTTTGTAGAGTTCAGCTCTTTCTTTGCCGCCTTCCCGCAAAGCGATGTAATACATTTCTCCCCAGTTAATAACACATAAAAACAATTCGGCTTTATCATCAAGAGCTTTTTTTAAAATGTCTCCAACCTCATCAACACCTTTTTCTTTTTCTGCGTAGGCTAATAAAGAGTAACTGTCCAAAACATATTTCATAGATCACGCTCTTTTTTCTTCTCTTCCATAAGAGCTTTTAAAAGCTTTCCGCCTGTTCCTAAAAAACCTTTATTAGCATCTATAATTTCAGGCGTAATAGGAATAATCTTTATTCCATCTTTCTCCTCAAAGAAATTAATCCTGGTTCCCGGTTTAATCCCATACTTTCTTCTCATCTTTGAGGGAATTACTAATTGCCCTTTTGTAGTTACATATCCTGTTTCCATTTCTCATAATTCCTTTTTGTAATATTATCAATGTAAAGTTAGAAATAATATAAATGTAAGTCAATTTATTTTTGTAAGATGATTAAAAATGTTCGCCTTTTAGTAAAAACTTCCCTGATTGATATAAGAAGTGATGTCTTATAATCTTCAATATAAAACCGCATTCTGTATCCATCTTCCCGCCTTTTGTATACGTCCTTTCGGTATCTGCTTTCTTAATTTTGTATCAGAAGTTTTAGTATAAATATTAACTTATAAGTTTTAGTCAACAAGGAGAAATAACAATGACAATAGCAAACAATGACATCACCCGTCGTGACTTCATAGCTAAAACAGCACTTGTAAGTGCAGGTTTAGCTTTTGGAAAATTTGCATTTGCATCAACAAAATCTATGTTCAATGGAAATGCTCTAAATCTATTAACAACTTTAGATGGAAAGCTTGCCTTGCCGGCAGGCAGGCGAAAGCTCGGTTCACTCGAAGTTTCTGAATTAGGTTTTGGGTGTATGAATATTGCGTGGGCTTATGGAGATCCACCGAGTAAACAAGATTCTATTAAGTTAATTCGAAGTGCTCATGAACAAGGTATTAGCTTTTTCGATACCGCAGAAATTTATGGACCTCATATCAGTGAACAAATTACAGGCGAAGCTTTAAAATCTGTTCGTAATGATGTAGTAATTGCTTCTAAAATAGGTTTTGATATTGATTTCGATTCTGGTCAGATGATGGGCGGTTTAAATAGCAAACCGGAACACATTAAGCAGGCGGTAAATTATATGCTCAAGCGATTGCAGACAGATCATATCGATTTATTATATCAACACCGGGTAGATCCAAACGTACCAATTGAAGAAGTGGCTGGGACTATGGCAGAATTAATAAAAGAAGGAAAAATTCGTCATTACGGATTATCCGAAGCAGGTGCTGCTACAATTCGCAGAGCACATGCAGAACATCCGGTTACAGCAGTTCAAAATGAATATTCTTTCTGGACTCGTGACCCTGAGGCAGAAGTAATTCCTGTTTGTGAGGAACTTGGAATAGGTTTTGTACCATGGAGTCCGCTTGGGATGGGTTACTTAACAGGAACGGTAAAATCTGATTATCAGTTTTCAGAAGGTGATATCAGAAAAAGTTTAAACTTTCCAAGGTTCAGCAAAGAAGCTTTAGTTAAAAACCAACCGATAGTTGATCTTCTGATAAAAGCAGGTGAGAAACATCAGGCTACACCCGGTCAAGTTTCTTTAGCTTGGTTATTAGCAAAAAAACCTTTTATTGTACCAATTCCGGGTACCAGGATAATTTCACACATGCAGGAAAACACAAGTGCGGTAAAAGTAAAATTATCCACTTCCGATATTCAGGAACTCGAAACCGGTTTTAATTCTATTGGTGTATTTGGCGACAGAGCGCCCGAAGGTTTAAAAGAATCTCACGACATTGGGACAAGTTTGGGAACAAGTTCTAAAGGCACTAACGGAAAAACACCTTTACCAAAAACGAAGGAATAATTATAATGATGAAAAGTAATATCAATCGCAGAAATTTTTTGCAAAAAAGTACCCTGATTTCAGCAGGACTACTTTTAAGTACTACAGGATTGTTTTCCTTTGCAAGGAATGTGAATAAAGCTTCAAACAATCCGCCTATTTCTTATTCCAAAAAAATAAACCGTAAAATTGGTTCGTTGGAAGTATCAGCAATCGGACTGGGATGCATGAGCATGGCAGGTGTTTATAATCCGCCGCAGGACAAAGCCGAAATGGTGAAGTTAATTCGCAATGCTGTAGAAAATGGTGTTGACTTTTTCGATACCGCAGAAGTGTACGGACCATTTTATAGTGAAGAAATTGTGGGCGAAGCTTTAAAACCTTACCGCAACAAAGTAAATATTGCTTCAAAGTTTGGATTCAGCTATAATGGTAACAACGTTACCGGAAGAGACAGCAGCCCACAACATATCCGCAGTGCAGTAGAGGGTTCGCTGAAGAGATTGCAAATTGAATCCATTGACTTGCTATATTTACACCGGATGGATCCGAATGTTCGGATAGAAGATATTGCGGGAACAGTGAAAGAATTAATTAATGAAGGCAAAGTTATAAATTTTGGCTTATCTGAAGTGTCGCCTGAAACCATTCGTAAAGCTCATGCTGTGCAACCTGTCGCCGCTTTACAAAGTGAATATTCTATGTTGGAACGAGTGATGGAATTTGACATTCTACCGCTTTGTGAAGAATTAGGAATTGCCTTTGTGCCTTGGGGACCATTATGTCGTGGAATGCTGACTGGAAGATTTGATGAAAATTATATTCCCGAACCAGATTTTCGCAGAGCAGGTGTTCCCTATTTCACTCCTGAAGCATTACAAGCTAATTTAAAAGTAACTGACTTAGCCAAAGAATGGGCATTAAAGAAAAATGCAACACCAGCACAAATCGCTTTAGCATGGCTAACTGCACAAAAACCGTTTATCGTACCCATTCCCGGAACTACCAATCAAAATCATTTGATGGAAAATATCGGAGCATTAAATGTTGAATTTACAAACACAGAATTAAAGGAACTCAGAACTTCTTTAGAAGCCATTCCAACTATTGGTTTCAGAAATCCTGAATCTGTTTTTCAAAATCTATAGGACAATCAATTATGAAAACAATAACATCAATTTTAGTATCTCTTTTATTTTTTAACCTATCAAATGCTCAAACTATGAATCCTCAAAACATAGAACAACGTATCGCTGCTATTGAAGATAAAATGGCGATAAAAAATGTTGTTGACGTATTTTCCAACCTTGCCGATACAAAAGAAATAGACAAACAAGTTTTACTTTTTACTGAAGATGGTGAGGTGGAATCGTACGCAAACAGTGAACGTACCTCATTGCTAAAAGGAAGAGAACAATTAGAGCAGGCATTTTCAGGTTTTCTTTCAAATTTTCATACCATCTACCACCAAAATGGGCAGCAAACCATTGATGAACTAACGGATAATACAGCCAAAGCAACTTCTTATTGTCGTGTAATTTTAGTTGGTGAACAGGATGGCAAACAAATGAAGACTACAATGTACACCATTTACAAAGACGAGTTTGTAAAGCAAAACGGACAATGGCTCATAAAACATCGAACATCAAATTTTATGTGGCAGGAAGTGGAAGAAGTAAAGTAATCTGTAGAACTGGTAAGCAGAAGAGTAATTCAGGTAACAATTTGTCTTTGCTGGTTCAGCGAACTTTATTTTATAAAATAATTCATAAATTAGCATTGAATTATTTATACATACACAATGGAAAATTCTGTTTTATTATTTCTATCCCTGCTATTGGTAATCGTTTGCATCATTATGATTGCCAAAAAAATACGGGTAGCCTATCCTGTATTGTTGGTAGTTGCAGGTTTGCTTATTAGTTTTTTACCGGGCTTACCCAAGATTCAACTGGAACCCGATATCGTTTTTATTCTTTTTTTACCTCCCATTCTATATGAAGCAGCCTGGTCTTCTTCATTCAGAGAACTTTTCAAGTGGCGAAGGATTATTCTCAGCTTTGCCTTTATCGTAGTTTTCATCTCCGCAATAAGTGTGGCGTTTACTGCATATTGGTTTATCCCCGGTTTTACTTTGGCATTGGGTTTTTTATTGGGAGGTATTGTTTCTCCACCCGATGCAGTAAGTGCAAATGCTATTACAAAGTTTGTAAAAATACCCAAGCGGCTTTCAACCATTTTAGAGGGTGAAAGTTTATTGAACGATGCTTCTTCACTTATCATTATGCAATTCGCTATTGTTGCGGTTACTACAGGTATGTTTGATATCCCGTCAGCGGCTTTGCAGTTTCTTTGGATGATAGTAGGTGGCGTGGGTTGCGGAATTATTTTGGCATGGGTGTTTACCAAATTACACAAACTGCTGCCAACCGATGTGAATATAGATGTGATCCTAACTCTTATAGCTCCTTATTTAATGTATATACTTGCAGAAGAAATACATGGTTCCGGAATTTTATCTGTTGTGGCAGGCGGTTTATTTGTTTCTCAAAAACGTTATGAATTTCTTAGTTCATCGTCAAGGGTACACGGAACAAATTTTTGGGAGAGTTTTATTTTTCTGCTCAATGGAATAATTTTCATACTTATTGGGCTCGATCTGCCTCAAATTATAAATGGTTTAGGAAATACAAACCTGGTTGAAGCTATAAGTTATGGTGTGTTGATAACAATGGTTGTGGTTTTGGTAAGAATAATTAGTTTCTATGGTGCCGTGGGAGTTACACTGATTATGCGGAATTTCATCAAAGTAGCGGATCCAAACAATCCTGGTATCAAAGGACCTTTTATTTTAGGCTGGGCAGGAATGCGTGGCGTAGTTTCGTTAGCAGCAGCTTTATCCATTCCACTTTATTTGGTAAATGGTGATGTTTTTCCACAACGAAATTTGATTCTGTTTATCACCTTTATTGTCATTCTATTAACACTGACTATTCAAGGTTTAACACTTCCCTACCTCATTAAAAAAGCCAATTTAAAAGAGATAGATTACCCACAACCTAAAAACGAAGTGGGAGAATACCTGGATAAGGAACTACATAAAATATCGCTTGAGTTTTTGAATGGTAAGTCCAATGAAAATCGGCAAGACGGAGTAAACTACCAAAAGATAATTGCATTCTTACAAGATGAGTTGAATGACGAAAAAGAATTCCGATTTAATAGTAACACTACCAAGGTGTACAGGGAGCTTTTAGAGACACAACGGATACACCTTATCCAAATCAACAAAACACAACCATCCATTGATGAAGAAGTTATACGTATAAAAATGATGACGATAGACTACCAGGAAGAAAGGTTGAAGCTGAGAAGCTAAGCCGTAGCAAATTTTCAAAATAAAATAATAATTTTTATTATTGCGGTAAGTTATTAGTTATTTGCAACTCTATTGGGACAGTGCAATCTTGAAACTGTGGTGCTCTTGAAACAAACAAAGATGATTTGCTTTCACTTTGGTTGGCTGATCAAGCTTATGATATTGTCAAAGATGAAGATATTGCTTTGAAAGCAATTCGGGTAGCAGAAGAAGAAATTAAATATATTAAAAGAAAGTAATGGCATCAATTAACGGAGATTGGTTTCACTCACGAAGCAGCTCAAATATTGACGAGTTGTTGGCTGTAAGAACTTTGGTTCTTGAAAGTCAGAAGCTGGAATACATTGGTTTTGGTTGGAGTAGTGGCAGACAAGGGAACCAAAAGATGTATCAATTTGCAGCTGTTGCGGGAATTGAACCATCAACAATGCAAACAAAAATCCGAGCAATGATTCGCTATGGGTTTGTAAGAGACGGGAATGTTTGCCCATTATTTTGGACGAGAATGGGCAGTTTGTGGAACGACCTATATACCGTGGGAAATTTCTCGGCTGCAAAACAAATTTATGAATTGATACTTTCTATTTCGCTAGCGATTTATGCTTTCAACAATACACAAGCACAGTTCAGCATGAACCCAGCGAATGGTGAAATGCCATTGAAATTTTTACTAAACAACCTTGATGGAAACAATTCTATTTCATTGCAAGAATTTACCTCACTTATTGACGGTAATACAACAAGAGTTGGTAATAACACTTCATATTGGAAAAGAGATTTACTCAATTCGGGTTTATTCCAACAAGCTGGAGAAAATTTAATTTATACAAATAGATACGTTGCTTTTGTGAATGAAATTAGAAACTTCGTTCCTAATCCTATATTAACAGATGCGGACTGGGACACTATCAGGGAAAACCCATTGATTGAAATTTCACCTTTCAAAGATTCACTCCGTGAAATCTTTGAAAGCATCACACAAGAACAGAACATTGAGGAACAAATAACAGACGGAATCTTCACGGCACCGCTTGTTGATGTAATTTCAGAGCAAGAAGAAATTGCAATACCAGAGTTAGATATTTTAAGCACTGATTTGCGTTTTGCAAACAGCACAAGGAGAATTAGAAATCAAACTTGGGCAATAAGGATAAAAAAGAAATACAACTATTTGTGTGCTGTTCCGAATTGTGATGTAAATGGACAAATGTTTTTAGAATCAGCACACATTAAACCCGACAATGTTGCGGAAGATGGAACGCCACACAGGACACATATTCTAAACGGACTTTGTCTTTGTAGACATTGCCATATTGCATTTGACAAGGGATATTTTTCATTAACAGACGACTATAGAATAATTATATCCACAAAGTTTACTGACATCGTAAACCAAAACTTGAAAACCGTAATTATTTCAAGTGCAGATGCTCAAATCAAAAACAGAGTTGATGGCAGGTTCCCTATGGTTGAGTTTATTCAATATCATCGAACAGTTAAATTCAAAAATTAATGACGACAACCGATTTAACATACAAAACTTACTTCGGAGGTTTTGAAGTTGAGCAAATTGCTTCTGAGCCAACTGTCAACTATGGTTTGTTCCAGGAGGAAATCAGAGACACACAAGCTGAACAACTAAAAACTTTTTCAGACCTTGAATCAGGACTAAAAATGCTTAACGCATCTTCATTCGGAAGTCAAGTTCATTTTCAAAACGCTTATCAAACACCTGTGCAAAGATGGTTTCCATATCGTGAAGGATATTCAACACGACTTGTAAATACTTTTCTCAAAGAACTACAAATAACAGGCAATGTCTTTGATCCTTTTTCAGGAAGTGGAACAACGTTGTTAGCATCACGACACAACAACCTCAATTCATTCGGTATTGATGTAAACCCAATTTCAGTTTTGGTTGCAAAAGCAGAAAATGAAAATTACAGTATCATAGATATTGAAAACTTGAATGCAGAAATTATGAAACTGAAATCAGTTTTAAAATCAAAAGTAGTATTTCAAACTTCTTTTGACCTTGCTGACAAAGTTTTCAATTCTGAAATTCTGCAAACGCTTATACAGTTGAAGTTTCATATCAAGGAAATTCAAGACGAGAAAATTCAAAATCTTTTTTTCGTTGCGTGGCTTTCAATTATTGAAGAAGTTTCCAACATCAAGAAAGAAGGAAACGGAATCAAATACAAGAACAGAAAGAGAACTCCAAACGGCTACATTAACATTGAAAAAGATATTTGGGAAAAACAAGTTTTTCCAGAGGACAAATTCAATTTCGTAAAATCAAAACTTGTCAATCATCTTGAAATTATTTTGACTGACATTAAAAACTATTTCGGAGCAAATGAAAAGCAACCGATAATTTTCAAGGGAAGTTGTTTAGAGTTTGACAAACTTTTTTCAAACGAGATTCAATTTACTTTTTTCTCCCCACCCTACTGCAATTGCTTTGACTACTTTGAAATTCATAAAGTGGATTTGTGGCTTGGAGATTTTGTCCACGACAAAGAAGAATTTAGGTTGCTTCGCAATACTGGTTTCCGTTCAAATACAAATTCACTGAACCACAAACCCATAGTTTACAAGAATGAGAATCTTGAAAACTTGATTTCTCTTTTTAACAGCGATAAACTTTGGAACGTAAGAATTCCAAGTGTGGTTAGAGGTTACTTTGACGATACACACTCTTTATTGAATAAACTTTATCAGCAAACGACTCAAGGCGGTTATGTTGGAATTGTGGTTGGTAATTCTGCATATTCAGGGGTGATAATTCCGAGTGATGTTTTGATTGCAGACATTGCAAAAGAGATAGGGTTCAAGATAAAAAATATTTTTGTTACACGACACTTAACAACAAGTTCACAGCAAAAGCAAGAGTTAGAAATACTGAAAAATTATTTACGAGAAAGCATAGTATTACTTCAAAAATGATTGAAACTCCAGAATACAAATTTATAAAAGACACTATCCCTACAGAGATTGAGCAAGACACAATTCTCAATATAGTAACCCGTGATGTGAATACATATACACACGGGTTTCACAAGTATCCTGCGAAGTTCATACCTCATATTCCAAAGTGGGCAATTACAAAATATTTGAACGGCAACAAAAATAAATTTGTATTTGACCCGTTTTGTGGCAGTGGGACAACTTTAGTTGAAAGTGTTTTAGCAGGTTACAATGCAATCGGAGTTGACATTGACCCATTGTCTGCAATGATTTCAAAAGTAAAAACGACAAGAATTGATGAAAGCGAGTTGAAAAATATTTCCAGTTGGTTAGTTAAGGAAATTAAAGCGAAACGAAAAGGCACTTTCAAACCAGATTGCGAAACGATTGAACATTGGTTTACAAATGATGCAATCAAAAAGCTTTCTGCGATTAGAAGTTTGATAAATCAAATTCCAAAAAAATTTGGTGATAGCAAGAAAGTGAAAGACATCCAAGACCTTTTGCTGATTTGCTTTTCATCAATCATTCGCAGAGTTTCAAATGCTGACAATGAATCACAGAAAACTTATGTGTCACATACCAAAGTTAAAGAACCAGATGAAGTGAATTCACTTTTTTTTTCTCAGCTTGATTTATTTGTTGAGAGAGCAACGAAGTTTTCAGAGATTACTTCTGCAAAAGTAAAGAGTAAAATTGTTATTTCATCAAGTGCAACCTCGTTGGAAAAAAAGCTGAATGGACAGCAAATAGATTTAGCAATCACTTCGCCACCTTACATCAAAGCTATTGATTACATCTACAATCAAATGGTAGAATTGTTTTGGATTGGTGATTTGTTTGCGATGCAAACACAAACGAAACAGAACGAAAAGAAGATTAAATACATCGGTAACAAACAGATTTCTAAAATTGAGTTCAGCAACTACACTCCTTACAACACGATTTTAAGTATTGACAAGTTGGATGAAAAACTTCAAGAAGTTTACGACACCGACAAGAAGAATGGACACAAACATTCGTATGTGACTTTCAAATATTTTGCAGAGATGGAAAAACATTTTGCAGAAATGGCAAAATGCTTAAGCAATAAAACTCATTATGTAATGGTGGTTGGCGACAGTAATGTGAGTGAAGTTTTCTTTGACACAGCAGAATTTCTAATTGACATTGCAGAACGAAATGGATTTATGATTACAAATAAGTGGGGCTATAAAATCAAAAATCGTTTTATGCGATTTGACAGAAAAGGTAGAGGAGGAATAATTGAAATTGATTGGGTTCTTGACTTTGAAAGGAAATGACCAACGCACAAAAAAAATACACACTTGTAAGTCACACAAGGCAACGCTAAAACCAAAGTTTGCAAAAGAGCCACCAAGCCAACGCACGCCAGACAAACACGACAGAAATAAAAACGGCTGGTAACAAGGTTTGGCGTAATGCGGGGCGAAGTGCTTCGTATGAAAGTTATTTCTATCTTCCCAGTGTTCGGCTTCGAAGAAAGTGTGTGCTAAAAAGTCCACCCTTCGCAACACACGAACTCTTATCCAAGCGCTTTCTCAACATCCTTTATTAAACTTACCTGTCGGCAGGCTGGTCTTAAACATCTTCAATCCCAGCATAGAAGTAAACTAATACCGTTTGTCTGTTTCACACTCCGGACAAATACAGAAGACAAAACTTAAGAATCAATAAACCAAATTCACAATAATATCCTGAGCAAAACTAAACCGTAATCTGTATCAATCTTCCCGCCTTTTGTATACGTGCTGACAGTATAGCTATAGTATATTTCACTTGTTAATTTTAATCATCAACCTAAAAAATGAAAATTGGTAGTATGAAGTAAATTGAGATAGTTATTTCACGTTGCAATTTATATACAGTATGGTAAACAAAAAGAATTGGATAAAGCAAATAGCATTTTTAATATTTATGTTGTCAGTGTCTTGTACACATACACAGCAGAATGAAATACATACAGGCATTCATTCGAACACAAATCCTGAACGTACACTAATTGTTTACTTATCCCGAACCAATAACACAAAGGTAGTAGCCCAAATCATTCAAAAAAATATTGGCGGTACATTGGTAGCATTAGAATTAGAAAATCATTATCCCGAAGATTATCAGGCAACTGTCGAGCAGGTAAGTAATGAAAACGAAACAGGATATTTGCCACCACTTAAAACAAAGATAGACAGCATACAAAAATACGATGTTGTGTTTATTGGTTTTCCAACTTGGGGAATGCAGTTACCTCCACCGATGAAAAGTTTTTTAAACGAATACGATTTAAGTGGAAAAAAAATAATTCCATTCAACACCAATGCAGGCTATGGTATTGGTAGCAGCTTTCAAACAGTAAAAGAACTTTGCCCCAATAGCAATGTATTGGAGGGCTATTCAACAAAAGGTGGAATAGAAAGAGACGGAATTTTATTTGTAATGGAAGGCGACAAAGAAATACAGGTACAGGCAGAAGTAATAAAGTGGTTGCAGAAAATTAATTTAATTAAATAAATAAAATAAAAATGAAAACTAAAAAAAATATTATCGTATTAACCGGAGCCGGACAGCTCGGAATGGCCATTGTAAGAAGAATGGCGTATGGCAATAAAATATTTGTTGCCGATTGGAAATTGGAAAACGCCCAAGCCATCAGCAGAACATTGGTGGAAGCAGGTTTTGATGCCGTTCCTTTTAAAACAGATATTTCATCAAGAACTTCTGTTTTAGAATTGATCGCAGCAGCAAAAAAAGAAGGTGAAATTTCAATGTTTGTCAATGCTGCTGGACTATCACCAAGTCAATCTACTAAAGAGCATATTTTGGCAGTTGACCTTTACGGCACGGCTATCTTATTAGAGGAGTTTGGTAAAGTCATTAAAGATGGAGGGACTTGTGTTACCATTTCCAGTCAATCAGGTTATCGAATGCCTGCATTAACTGCCGATGAAGACCGATTGTTAGCTACTACACCAACAGAAGAATTATTAAAATTGAAAATGTTGCAACCCGAGAATATCAAAGACACTTTACATGCTTACCAAATGGCAAAGCGTTGCAATGTAAAAAGAGTAATGGCTGAAGCGGTAAAATGGGGTGAAAAAGGTGCAAGGGTAAATTCCATTTCTCCGGGTATCATTATTACACCATTGGCATTGGACGAAATCAACGGACCTAGAGGCGATTTTTACAAAAATATGTTTGCAAAATGTCCGGCTGGTCGTCCTGGAATGGCAGACGAGGTAGCGAATGTTGCTGAGCTTTTATTGTCAGACAAAGGGTCATTCATCACTGGTTCAGATTTTTTAATTGACGGTGGTGTAACGGCTTCTTATTTCTACGGACCCCTTCAACCCGAAAAAAAATAAAACTATGGCTATAGCAAATTCTTTTAAATTTCATTACGGCTACATCATCGTCTTTTGTTGCTGTCTGATAATGGGTGTCATTATTGGTTTGGTAATGAGTTGTGCCGGAATTTTTTATACACCTGTAAGTACCGACCTTGGCGTTTCAAAAGGTAATTTCGGATTGTATATGACTTTTGTATATGCCTGTTCGTTTTTGATGCTTTCCGTTGCCGGAAAAATGATGGACAAATACAGCGCAAGGTGGTTGCTCACGAATTGTTCAGGTGTTGTTGGGTTAGTATATCTGGCAATGACGCAGTTTACATCAGTCTGGCATTTTTATATTGCAGGTGCGGTTATCGGTATTGCGTTGGCATTTCTTCTTTATCTGAGTTATCCTGTTTTAATCAATCGCTGGTTTAATACAAGGGTTGGTTTTTTTATTGGATTATGTAGCGCGGCTTCGGGCATTGGTGGTGTACTGTTCAATCCTTTTGGTGGATATTTAATTGAAACCTATGGATGGAGAAACACTTATTTAATTTTTGGCATCATCATTCTTATAGTAGCTACTCCTTTACTCGGTATCTTGTTGAGAAATTATCCATCGGATAAAGGTGTGAAGTCTTTTGGAGAAAAAGCCGAAACTGCGGAAGTTCAAAAAACCGGAATGGATTATACTGTTGCCATTAAATCACCTGTCTTTTACGTCTTACTGGTTTTTGCCTTTTTTATGATTGCAGTTTCTACCCTCAATTTATTTTTGCCCACTTATGTTACCAGCGTTGGCTTTAGTGTAGAACAATCAGCATTTGTCGCTTCAGCCATTATGCTCGGGGTTACCATTGGTAAAGTTGCTTTGGGTTCAATCAATGATAGAAGCTCGCTGGCAGGGGTGCTTACTTCAACAGGTTTAGGAATTTTAGGTTTTATATTTCTGTTAATGGGAAAAGAAGGAATGGCATGGATGACTATTGGTGGATTTTTATTCGGATGGGCTTATGCTGGTGTTACGGTGGAGACTGCTTTATTGGTACGAACAGTTTTTGGCACAAAAGACTATTCGAAAATATTTTCCAACATCTCAATTGCCCTGGCGCTTGGCGGAGCCATAATGGCTGGTGCTTGGGGTTATCTCGCAGATTTTTTGAATTTCGAAATCATACTGTCAACAGGTATCGTGCTTTTAATCATTTCAGGATTAATTGGATTTTATGCGTTGAGAGTAAGCAAAAGCAATAGTTCCTCTGCCCAACAGTAAAAATTTAACTCAACCTCGCCCTATACTCACTGGGCGTAACACCCAACAGCTTCTTCACATACCTCGTAAAAAACGACCGGCTGCTAAATTCCATTTCATCGGCAATCTCCGATATGTTGAAACGTTTGCTTTGCAGCAGAATAATGATGCGTTCACGGACATGACGTTGTATCCATTCCGATGCGGTAACGCCTGAATGTGTTTTGCAAAGATGGTTCAGGTATTTTGGGGTGATATTAATCTATCAGCGTAAAACTGTACTTCCCTTTGCTGGAGGCAAACTGCTCATAGATGGTTCCTGTTTGTACACTGTGCTTCCCGCTTTCTTAGAGTTTGGCAAACAGGCTCCACATCTCCAGGATGCAGTTTCGAGCAAGTGCTAACTCAGGAACAGAACCGCTCCGTATCTCTATGAAGGAGAGTTTGTTGTTAACAACAATTAATGTAAATTTTATGACTGACCAAACTTAAATAATCAAAAGTTTGAGAAGCTGCATGGCAACATTTTGTACTGGAGGTTTTAAAGAAAATAATAGGTGGATGTGTATTCAGAAATAATGTATTTATTGATTTGTTTATAAAATTCACATTCAATCAAAAGGGCGCTCTTATGGTACTTAAATGTTTTATGTCGAGCCTGTTAGCATTAGTGTTTATCAATACATCTAATGTACAAACTATAAATAAAATGGGAAATAACCACCTTGATTCAAATGCTATTCATGAGCTTGTAAAAGCCATGACGCTTGAGGAGAAAGCCCACTTTGTAATAGGCGGTGGAATGGAAACGGAAAACACAGCTCCTGTTGTGGGCTTGTCTTACGGTGAGGTGAAAGGTGCTGCCGGTACCATAAAAGGCATTCTCCGATTAAAGATTCCTACCATGACCGTTGCCGATGGTCCCGCTGGCGTACGTATAGATGCCTATCGGAATGATGAAAAGAACAAATCATATTTCGCAACCGCCTGGCCTGTAGGTACGCTGTTGGCTTCTTCGTGGGATGTGGATTTGGTAAACAAACTGGGCAAAGCATTTGGACGCGAGGTGAAAGAATATGGCATTGATGTCATTCTCGCCCCCGGTATGAATCTGCAACGAGACCCACTCAACGGACGGAATTTTGAATACTATTCAGAAGACCCCTTGCTGACCGGGAAGATAGCCGCAGCCATTACAAAAGGGCTGCAATCTAATGGCATTGCCGTTTCTGCTAAACATTTTGCTGCCAACAATCAGGAAAGTAACCGGAATAATGTAAATGCAGTTGTAGATGTACGAACGCTCAGAGAAATGTACTTACGGGCTTTCGAAATTGTGGTTAAAGAAGCTAAACCCTTCACCATAATGAGCAGCTACAATAAACTCAATGGTACTTATACCCCTGAAAGCTATGATTTGCTGACTACCATTTTAAGAGATGAGTGGGGATTTGGTGGTTATGTGATGTCTGACTGGTATGGTGGCAAAGACCCTGTTGCGCAAATCCGTTCAGGGAATGATCTGGTGATGCCAGGCACTCCGAAGCAAGCCCAACAAATAGTAGATGCTGTGAAAAAGGGAGAGCTTGATGAAAAGTTATTGGACTTGAGCGTTACCCGTATTTTAACCGTGATGTCGCAGTTGCCAACAATGAATGGCTACGCTTATAGTAATAAACCGGACTTAAAAACCAATGCTCTCATTGCCAGACAAGCTGCAGCAGAAGGAATGGTTTTGCTGAAAAATGAAAAGAAAACACTTCCTCTTTCAGTCGATAAAAAAATACTTCTTTTAGGAACTGCATCGTATGCGCCTATTATCGGGGGTACCGGTAGTGGAGATGTGCATGAGGCTTATACGATATCTACTTTTGATGGTTTGAAAAATGCCGGGTATCAATTGGACAACAAACTTGCTCAGCGATATACAAAACACGCTGCTGAAGATCTTAAAAAGTTTCCCCCACCTAAAATTATCCTGGGTAAACCCCGGATGCTGCCAGAAATTACTTTTTCCCTATCGGAGCTTACTTCGATGGCCCAAGGAATGAACGCCATTGTATTTACCCTTGGGCGGAATGCGGGCGAAGCAGCCGATAGAAAAATTGAAGATGATTTCAACCTGAACGATACAGAACTACAACTCATCAGTTCACTTTCGTCCATAAGCAAACAGCAAAACGTTCCATTTATCATCATCTTGAACGTTGGCGGTGTGGTAGAAACAGCAAGCTGGCGGGATAAAGCCGATGCCATTCTATTGGCATGGCAGGGCGGACAAGAAATCGGTAACGCCATTGCCGACATTGTAAGCGGCAAGGTAAATCCTTCCGGAAAGTTGCCGATGACTTTCCCCATGAAGTATGAAGACGTGTCTTCGGCTTCTTCCTTTCCGGGCTTTCCCTTAGGTGTTCCGTCCACCTCTGTGTATGAAGAGGGCATTTATGTAGGCTATCGTGATTATAACAAGGAAAACAAAAAAGCCGCTTACGAATTTGGATACGGTTTGAGTTATACCGATTTTAAATTTTCGGATTTGAAATTGAGCAAACAACAATTTGACACCAATATCACAGCCACCGTTACCGTTACCAATACGGGTAAAATAGCCGGTAAAAGTGTGGTTCAACTCTATCTCAGCGCACCCGCTACAAAACTGGATAAACCTTCGGAAGAGTTGCGGGCATTCGCCAAAACCAGACTATTAAAGCCGGGCGAACAACAGACTATAACCTTTACACTCAATGCCCGGGACCTCACTTCATTTGATGCCAATCAGTCGGCTTGGGTAGCAGAGAAAGGAGCTTATACCGTTAAGGTTGGATCGTCAAGCAAGAATTTTCAATTTCAGCAACAATTTTCATTGACTGAGGACCGGGTGGTAGAGAAGGTACATAACGTACTGCTGCCGAAAGATTTTGAAAATTCGGTTGCAGAAAGTAAGCTGGAAAGAAGTAAACAACCCGAATCTTCAGAGGTTTATTCATCCATCAATGATTTTTACGCAGGCAAATGGGAATTGACTTTTGTTGGAACTCCCAATGGCGATGCAGTATCTCATTTTGCGTTAAGCAGAAAGGATAGTAAGCTCACAGGCGAAATGACCGACCCAAGTGGAAAAACCAAACCGGTTCCATTTACCAAAATCATAGAAAGTAAAGACGGTGTTGAGTTGTTCTTTTCTTCACAAGGTTATGACGTCTCCGTGATGCTGAATAAAGTAGATGACGACAACCTGAAAGGTTCGTTGATGAATATGTTTGAGGCAAAAGCGGTGCGAATAAAAGATGGAGGAACCTTGCAAAAGAAGAAATAAAATTACTCAAAGATCCAAAAGCCTTTGGGATTGAATCAAGCAGATACTATGGATTTATTGGCGAAGCTGTAAACAAACAATACCTGCAGTTTCGGTTCAAGGAGAAAACCATTGTACAGGTGTTCTTGTTGGGCCAGTGCAAATTATAGAACGATAAAATTTTAAACATTAAAACAATATTCCTAACCGTTTTTTATGCATACCTTCAATCATATATTATCAAAGCATCATTAAAAACTCTTAACTATGAAAACTTCATTCTTAAAAATTATCAATAATTCCGTTAAGCATTGGTATCTACACCTCATTAGCGGCTTACTGTTCATAGCAACGGGGATATACACATTCGCATCACCCCTGGAATCGTATCTTGCCTTATCTGTTATTTTTAGTATTACTTTTCTGGTATCCGGTATAGGTGAAATTGTTTTTTCTATTTCTAATCGCAATGAAATTGATAGTTGGGGCTGGAATTTAGTATTTGGTATATTCACTTTGCTGGTGGGCGTTCTACTCATTGTCAAGCCTGAGATTTCAGTAGCAATGCTGCCACTTTATGTCTTTTACGTCTTACTGGTTTTCGCCTTTTTTATGATTGCCGTTTCTACGCTCAATTTGTTTTTACCCACCTACGTTATCAGCGTTGGCTTTAGTGTAGAACAATCAGCATTTGTGGCTTCGGCTATTATGCTTGGGGTTACCATTGGTAAAGTTCTTTTGGGTTCAATCAATGATAGAAGCTCGCTGGCAGGGGTGCTTACTTCAACAGGTTTAGGAATTTTAGGATTTGTATTTCTGCTACTGGGAACAGCAGGAATGATATGGATGACCATTGGTGGATTTTTATTCGGATGGGCTTATGCTGGTGTTACGGTGGAGACTGCTTTATTGGTACGAACAGTTTTTGGCACAAAAGACTATTCGAAAATATTTTCCAACATCTCAATTGCCCTGGCGCTTGGTGGAGCCATAATGGCTGGTGCTTGGGGTTATCTCGCAGACTTCTTGAATTTCAAAATCATTCTTTCAATAGGAATAGTGCTCTTATTGATTTCCGGTCTTATAGGACTTTATGTACTGAGAGTAAACAAAAATAACAGCTACGCTGTTCAACAGTAAAACTGGTAAGCAAAACTAAACCGCATTCTGTATCAATCTTCCCGCCTTTTGTATACGTGCTGACAGTATAACGATAGTATATTTCACTTGTTAATTTTAATCATCAATCTAAAAAATGAAAATTGGTAGTATGAAAATTATATTGATTACAGCTATTGCTCTTATAGCAATATTAAATTTTAATTGCAATAAAACGGAGATTAAAAATATGCCCGATGATAAATCAGAAAATCAGAATGCAATTTTTGCACAGGGTGATTTAGTGCCCTCAGAATATTTTACCGGGAATGCCTGGAATAAAAGTTTGGTTGCTGATGATTCTATATTCACAACTTCCGTAGGCAGTGTAACTTTTGAAGTGGGTGCACGATCTAATTGGCATTCGCATCCTGCCGGACAAATTTTACTTGTTACTGATGGAGTTGGTTATCACCAGATTAAAGGTGAGCCGATAGAAATTATCAGAAAAGGTGATGTTGTTAAATGTCCGCCTGATGTCATTCACTGGCATGGTGCATCAAGAGACAGCAGTATGACACACATCTATATTGTTCCAAATACAGAAAAGGGAATTGTTAAATGGATGGAAGCAGTAACAGACGAAGAGTATAGAAATTTATAAAGCAAGGAATTTTGAAAATGGCTGAATGGACTAAAGATGAATTAAAAAAAATAAGTGAAACTGACGATTTGCACATCGCACCTTTTCGTGAAGATGGAAAAACATATGGTACACCAACATGGATTTGGTCTGTAGTTGTTGGTGAAGATCTCTTTGTGCGAGCCTACAATGGAGAAAATTCAAGTTGGTATAAATCTGCATTGAAACAAAAAGCAGGAAGAATTAAAGCAGCAGGTTTTACAAAAGAAGTTACATTTAAACCGGTTGAAGAGTCAACAAATGATAACATAGATATTGCCTATAGTAAGAAGTACAAAGGAAGTTCTTATCTCAGTTCGATGATTAGTAAACGAGCACGTTCTGCAACAATCAAAATAATTCCAAAAGATTAAAAAACTTTTTTAGGAGTACATAAAATGGAAAGCCCAAATAACATTTCAAGAAGAAAATTTATTCAGCAATCCGCTGTTGTTGGAACAGGAATTATGATTGCCGGATCTACTGCATTTGGCAAACAAGCTAATGGAGAAGTGAGTATGATAGAAAATATTAAGTCTAAAGGTTATGCAGCAACTGATACTTCAGGTATTTTGAGTCCCTGGGAGTTTGAGCGAAGACCAGTCGGTGATAATGATATTTTAATTGATATTAAATATGCGAGCATCTGTCATTCCGATATTCACCAGATGAAAGGAGATTGGGGACCACAACAGTATCCGCAAGTTCCGGGACATGAGATAGTTGGGATTGTCTCTGCTGTTGGTAGTAACGTAACAAAATTCAAAGTTGGCGATAGAGCCGGGGTTGGTTGTATGGTAGATAGCTGTATGGAATGCGACAACTGCAAACACGGTGAAGAACAATTATGCGAAAATGGTAAAACACTTTTTACCTACGGATATCCTGATAAAACATCGCCTTCAGGAATTACTCAAGGTGGATATTCAACTAACATTGTTGTGAGAGATCACTTTGCAGTTCATATACCAGATCATATCAGTTTTCAGGAAGCTGCACCATTGCTTTGTGCTGGTATTACTACATATTCTCCATTGATGAACGCTAATTTCAAAATAGGAGATAAAGTGGGCGTGGCAGGAATTGGTGGATTGGGACATTTGGCTATAAAATTAGCTGTGTCTAAAGGTGCCGAAGTATATGCCTTTACAACATCTCCGGAAAAAGTAAATGATATTTTGGCGTTTGGAGCTAAAGAAGCAATTGTAGTAAATGATATTTCAAAATTATCTCCCTATAAAGGCAAATTAGATTATATGATTTCAACAATTCCTGTGAACTATGATATTGCTTCTTATACATCAGTTGTAAAGCCCAATGGATTTTTTACACAAGTAGGAATGCCGGCCGCTTTTCAAGAGAAGTTCAACTATTTTGCTTTAGCTGTTTCTCGTGTAAACGTTAATGCTTCACTTATAGGCGGGATACCAGAAACACAAGAGGTTATTCACTATTGTGCTGATAACAATATTCATCCTCAAATTCAAATTATCAAAGCTGAAGAAATTAGTGATGCCTGGAAAAAAGTTATTAACAAAGAAGCTCGTTACAGATTTGTAATCGATGCAGCAACATTTTAACAAATATGAAAAAGATAATTATACTCGGTGCCAGTGGAAGTCTGGCAAAATATGTAATCGAAAAACTTAAAACAGAAAATGATATTCACCTTACTTTGTTTTTAAGGAACAAAAAAAGATTGCATGATTTGGATGTGTCTGGATGTACTGTAGTTGAGGGTGATGTTTTGAATTACAATACTTTGAAAGATGCAATTCAGGGACAGGATATTGTTTATGTTAATCTTGCCGGTGATTTAGGAAAGATGACAACAAATATTGTTAAAGCAATGAACGAAACAGGTGTGAAAAGAATAATCGCCACTAGTTCCATAGGTATTTATGTAACACCGTTAAAACCTGTGTTAGCACCTTACAGAGCATTGGCTGATATTATCGAAGCATCAGATCTTGATTACACAATTCTGCGTCCAACCTGGTTTACAAACCTGCCTGCCGGTCAGGCAGGTAATGATGAAATTGATTATGAAATAACACATAAAGGTGAACCGGAAAAAGGAAGTATAATTTCACGTAAAAGTATCGCTGCATTTGTTTCGGAAATTATTAATAATCCGGATAAATATAGAAAACAGAATTTGGGAATAAATAAACCTGAACCATAATAAGTTTCAGAGAACTTTTAAGAAGTTTATTTTTGTATTATTAAATAAAAGCTTATTTAATGCTAATTATTAGAAAACTCCTAATCATTAATTATATAAGGGGAAGTAGAATGTATAAATATATTCAAACAATATTTCTAGGATTTTTTGTTGTAATTTCATCTGTTGGTATTTGCAGTGCACAACAAAAAACTGATATCAGTGCAAAACCAATTGTATACATGACAAGGGACATTACTTCCGATGGACTGATAGCTATATACAAAGCATTGAACCATAATTTACCCGGGAAAGTTGCTGTTAAAATAAGTACAGGTGAACCAGGTGGAAATAATTTTCTTTCGCCCAATCTGATCAAGAATTTAGTCCAGTCAGTAAATGGAACAATAGTAGAATGTAATACCGCTTATCCGGGTAAACGTGCAAATACTGAAGACCATAAAAAAGTAGCTGAAGAGCACGGCTTTACAGCAATCGCACCAGTAGATATTATGGATGAAGAAGGTTCCATTTCGTTGCCATTTGAACAAGGCGTTAACATAAAAGAAGATTTTGTTGGCTCTCACTTTACGAAATATGATTCATACATAATACTTTCACATTTTAAAGGACATGCTATGGGAGGTTTTGGAGGAGCAATAAAAAATATGTCTATTGGTATTGCTTCAGCAAGCGGAAAAATGTGGATTCATACTGCAGGGCTTACAGATGATTTAAATGATTTTGGTAAAGCATTTACAACACCACAGGATAATTTTCTCGAATCAATGGCTGAAGCAGCAGGAGCTATTATGTTAAGTTTAGGAGATAAAATTGTGTACATAAATGTGATGAATAAATTATCCATTGATTGTGACTGTTCTTCAAATCCAAAAGATCCTACTATGGGTGATATTGGAATTCTCGCATCACTTGACCCGATTGCTTTAGATCAAGCTTGTGTAGATCTGGTTTATAAAGCTCATGACGGACATGATTTAATTAAACGTATGGAAGAAAAAAATGCTGTGCATACTCTGGAACATGGCGAAAAGTTAGGGCTTGGAAGCAGAACATATGAATTAATAAGTATAGATAATTAATTTTGTATTTAAATATTTAGGTGAAATATGAAACACTTTAAAAGTATAAGTGAATTTGATGAGATGGAAGGATTTCCGCCACCGGAACATCCTTTATTCAGTTTAAATGAACTTGAAAGAAAATCAATTCTGGAAAAGAACATGGAGTTTGCTTGCGAATTCTACATAATCGGCTTTAAAAAAGTAAAAGCTGGGGAAATATTGTATGGCAATACAAAATATGACCATAATAAAGGTCATATGTTTTTCATAAAACCAAATCAAAAGCTTTTTGTACGCGGTCTTGAGTTTGCTGAGAAAGGATTTATTCTGCATATTCATGAGGATTTTTTGATGGGGCATCCTTTGTTTACAGAAATTAAGAAGTACAGTTTCTTCGATTATGAAATTAATGAAGCACTTCATCTTTCGCCGAGAGAAAAAGAAGTTATGTGGTCGTTGTTTCATAAAATGGAAAAAGAGTATCATGATAATCCCGATGAGTTTAGTAAATCGATTATTCTCTCTCATCTTGATTCTCTTTTGAAGTACGCACAGCGATTTTATAAAAGACAATTCATTGACCGGAAGCCATTGATTGGAAAAACAATAACAAAATTTAATGAGAACCTGAATTTATATTTTGATAAAGGCGAAGCAGAAGACAAAGGATTACCAACCGTGAATTTTATTGCCTCACAACTTAATATCTCGCCAAAATACTTAAGCGATTTATTGAAGCAGGAAACTGGTAAGACAGCATTAGAGTTGATCCATCTCTATGTAATCTCCGAAGCCAAAAATATGCTCGTTACAGGCGAACAAAGTATTTCAGAGATTGCTTATCGATTAGGATTTGAGAATCCGCCATACTTTTCCAGATTGTTTAAGAAAGAAGTGGGTGTAAGTCCCAAAGAATTTAAACATCAAATTCTTAACTGATTATTAATAAATACAAATCAACTTGGATTTTCCCAAAGGGACTCCTTTGGAGGAAAACCACCATACTTTTCCAGATTGTTTAAGAAAGAAGTAGGCGTAAGTCCCAAAGAATTTAAACTTCAAATCCTTAACTAATTATTAGAGACTTCAGAATTGTTATTGATATGTCACTCTGAATCCGGTAGCTGCCGGATGAAGAGTCTCTTGTTAATTTAAAAACAAGATATTCCACTCCTGCCTTGCCGGCAGACAGGTCGTTCAATATGACAAAATAGAATTTTTCAGAAGTATCTAAAAATAAATGTAAACAGACTTGGATTTTCTCAAAGGGACTCCTTTGGAGGGAAATCCACCAAATCTTTCAAGACTGTTCAAAAACGAAGGTTGGAATTAGTCAGAAAGATTTTAAAAACCAGATTTATAAATAAATTCAATTTTAATTCCTGCAAATAAGCCGTAATTTTACATTCAAGTTAAGCACTGCTTTGAGATGATTACGATGAACTTTTCTAATGCTATATATTTCGAACACCTTCATCTAACTTTACATTTTTTTAGCGATCAAGGAGTAACAAATGTCAAATAAAGATATTAATCAATTATCAATTAATACTATTCGCTTCCTTGCTGTTGATGCTGTTCAGAAAGCTAACTCCGGTCATCCCGGAATGCCGATGGGCTGCGCACCAATTGCATATCGACTTTATACAAAATATATGAAGCACAACCCTGCAAACTCACATTGGTTGAACCGCGACAGATTTATTCTCTCTGCCGGACACGGAAGTATGTTGTTGTATTCAATTCTTCATCTTTGCGGATACAAAATTTCAATGAATGATTTGAAAAGTTTCCGTCAATGGAAGAGTATTACTCCCGGACATCCTGAGTTTGGATTAACAGATGGAGTTGAAACAACTACAGGACCACTCGGACAAGGTTTTTCAAATGCTGTCGGGATGGCAATTGCACAAGAATACCTTGCATCACTTTTTAATAAACCGGAAATAAAAATTCTTGATCATTTTATTTACGGAATTTGCAGCGATGGTGATCTGATGGAAGGAATTTCTCACGAAGCCGCATCACTTGCCGGACATTTGAAGCTGAGTAAATTAATTTTCTTTTATGATGATAATGGAATCACAATTGACGGGAAAACAAGTCTTGCATTTTCAGAAGATATTAAAAAAAGATTTGAAGCTTACCACTGGCAGGTTTTAACTGTCAATGATGTAAATGATATTTCACAAATTGATAAAGCAGTAGAAGAAGCTCAGAAAGAAAAGAACAAACCAACATTAATTATTACAAAAACAAATATAGGGTTTGGCAGCCCGAACAAACAGGACTCAGCTTCTGCTCACGGTTCACCGCTTGGAGAAGCTGAAGTTAAATTAACAAAAAAGAATCTTGGATGGTGGGAAGATAAATTTTTTTATATACCCGATGAAGTGAGTGATCATTTCAATCAGTTGAAAAATAATTTCAGCAATTACGAAGATGAATGGAATAAGCTTTTTGAAACTTATAAGAAAAAATATCCGAATGCTGCCGAACAATTTGTAAAAGTATTCAATTATGATTTTGGTGATCTCTGGATTAATGCTCTTCCGGCATACACAAACTATTCGGAGAAAATTGCTACCAGAAGTGCTTCGGGAAAAGTAATCAATTCTATTGTTGAGTATCTTCCTACACTAATTGGCGGTTCGGCTGATCTCCATCCATCTAACGATACATACATAAATAATTCATCAAACTTCTCTGCAGAGAACAGAGCCGGTAGAAATTTTCATTTTGGAATTCGTGAACACGGAATGGGCGGAGTTTTAAATGGAATGGCTATTTACGGTGGATTAATTCCATACGGCGGAACATTTCTGATTTTTTCTGATTATATGCGACCATCAATTCGGCTTGCATCACTTTCAGGTGTTCGTCCAATTTATATTTATACTCACGACAGTGTCGGACTTGGAGAGGATGGTCCGACGCATCAGCCGATTGAACATCTGGCTTCACTGCGTGCAATTCCGAAATTAATTGTTATCAGACCTGCAGATGCAAATGAAACGGTTGAAGCATGGAAATTTGCAATCGAACATAAAGGAAGTCCTGTTGCAATCGCTTTAACGCGGCAAAAAATTCCGGTGATTGACAGAACAAAATTTGCAACAGCGGAAAATTTATCGAAAGGTGCATACGTACTTAATCAATCAGAAAAAAATCCCGAAGTAATTTTGATGGCTTCTGGTTCTGAAGTATCGCTTGCACTTGAAGCATTTAATGCACTTCAATCTGAAGGAATTAAGACAAGAGTTGTAAGCTTTCCAAGCTGGGAAATATTTGAAGCACAATCAGGAGAGTATAAAGAATCAGTTTTTCCAAAATCTGTTAAAGCAAGAATTTCAATCGAGGCTGGTGTAAAGCAAGGGTGGGAGAAATATATTGGTGATTTCGGTGAAGCAATCAGCATAGAAAAATTTGGTGCTTCGGCTCCTTACGAAATTATTTTTAAAGAATATGGTTTTACTAAAGAAGCAGTTGTTGTTTCTGTGAAGAGGGTTTTGGGGAAAATACAGAGTAAAAATAAAGTATAGCGCATAAATCAAGAAGAAAATGCGAGATTCAAATTCCAAATACTAAAAAACAATTTACAAACAAATTTCAATATTCAAATTTCAATTCTTCAGACATTCTTGAATTCGTTTGGAATTTTGAATTTTGTTTTTGGTGCTTATTTGTTATTTGGAGCTTGTATATTGGGATTTTAGAAAGGTAATATGAAAAAAATAGTAGTTCTCGGTGCCGGATTAGTAGGAAGAACAATTGCTCTCGAACTTTCCAAAGATTATCAAGTCACTGCTGTTGATTCAAATATAACGCCGCTGAAAAATCTTAAGGACAAAAAAATAAAAAAGATCAAAGCAAATCTTTCCTCAGATTCTGAAATTAAAAAAGTGATTAAGAATTGTGATCTTGTAATTTGTGCACTTCCGGGTTTTATGGGATTCAAATCATTGAAGTCAATCATCAATGCAGGTAAAAATGTTGTTGATATTTCTTTCTTTCCCGAAGATCAATTTCTGCTGGATAATCTTGCAAAGAAAAAAAATGTAACTGCAATAGTTGATTGTGGGGTTGCACCGGGATTAGCAAATATCATTCTTGGTTATCACAACCAGAAAATGAAAATATCAAATTATAAATGCCTGGTTGGAGGGCTTCCTTACAAACGCAAATGGCCTTTCGAATACAAAGCATTCTTTTCTCCAATTGATGTGATTGCAGAATATACTCGTCCGGCAAGATTAGTTGTTGATGGAAAGATAGTTGAAAAAGAAGCATTATCAGATTCTGAAATTATTAATTTTGCAAGGGTTGGAAAACTTGAAGCGTTCAATACAGATGGATTGAGATCATTACTGAAGACGATGAAGATTCCGAATATGGTTGAAAAGACAATGCGATATCCCGGACATATTGAACTGATGAAAATTTTCAGAGAAGTTGGATTATTTGGCGAAGACGAAATTGAAATAAAAAATAAAAAAATTAAGCCGATTGATCTGACCGCAAAATTACTTTTTCCATTCTGGTCACCAATAAAAGGTGAAAGAGATTTTACTGTACTTGATATTTTAATTGAAGGAAATCAAAACGGCAGAAAAAATTCTCACCATTATTTTATTTTTGATGAGTATGATCCCAAAGAAGAAAATTCATCGATGGCGAGAACAACAGGGTTTACCTGCTGTGCAGCAGCAAGATATGTGCTCGAAAAGAACTATAGTAGAAAAGGAATTTGTCCGTCCGAATATCTTGGCGAAGATGATAATTGCTTCGATTCCATAATTTCATATTTGAAAACTAAAGGAATTAAAATAGGTCATTCAAAAAAATAGTTGAAAGTTATTAATATCAGATATGACACAAAAATATTATTCGCCTCTGATTTTAATTTTTATCTTTTTGTTCGCTGAATATTGTTTATCACAGCAGGAAAAAGAATTGATAAATAAAAGTGATTCGCTTTATAGATATCAGGGTATTATCCCACCGGTTGAATATCAGTATGACCTTAATGAGTTTTTTATAGAACCACTTTTTAACGATGTGTCTGATGAAATATTATTTGAAGAAAACCCATCTAACATCTGGCTCAGAACAGAATTATTAATTTCAAATAATTCTTATTCAAATTTTAATGAAGTAAATACTTTCTTCACTGCACCATTGTATCAACAATATCTTCGTGATTCAGAATTCGATATGATGCGTTATGTTTTGGGAGCTGTGCAAGCCGGGGCAGTTGGTTATATGGCTTATCGACACATAAAAAAGTATGGTTTCTGGAAATAAAAAAGGCAGGGAAATTCTGCCTTCAAAATAAATATTGACTAGTTAAACCAATATCTTGCACCAATTCCACCATTAAAATCAAAATCTGTTGATGGTGCAAGATCGAGAATAGGAACAAGTTCCACAAAAATATCTACCGGTGCATTTGAAAACATATAATCCAAACCTAATGGAACTCTTACTCCGATAACTGCATCATCTTCCGCGAATACCACACGACCACCAACTCCAACATAAAACGGCAGCTTACCTGATTCAACTGGAATCAGACGAAAGATATGCCACACATAATCTGCCTGAAGTAATAAATGTCCATCACCTTGAAATGACCAGGCTGCTGCAAAATCGAAAGCATTTTCGCTGCTTGTCCAGAGTTTTGCGCTGACACCGGTGGGTTCTCCTAAAATAATTCCAAGTCCGAAACCTTTATCCTGAGCATTAACTGTAAACTGTGAAAAGATTACTAATGCGGACAAAAGATAAAATAATTTTTTCATTCTTTCCTCTAACTATTGATTAAAAACTATCATACAAATATAGAGTGATTAGCAGCAATTATCATCAATCAGAAACAAAAATTATACTTATGTGGTATGTAAATGCAAGTTGATACTTGTTGTGAATTATAGTTTAATTTGAAAGGATATCTGTAACCAAATTTTATCCAACTGAACAGGTTATTTGCCGAATATCAGTATTCGCAGCTTTTTATTTAAGTATTTAATTTTTTATGAAACACTTGAGTTCGTGTGGCGTCTCAATATTTAGTAAAGTAATTTTTAGAAAATAACTAACTAAAAGAAAGGATAATAAAAAATGAAAAATTTTATACAATTGCGAAAACTTTATAGCCTATCCACCAACTTTTCTGCAGTAGTTCTGCTTTTTATTTTTAACTCAATTTTATATGCGGAAACTCCGGGCGATTCATTAAAAAAAGATTCACAAAAATATCTTTCATTTTATGAAACTGTTGATGAAGGAAAAATTCATTGGGAAGTTAATTTTGATGGTGACAAAATAATTTCAATTTATAAAAACGGGAAACAAATTCCTGATGATCTTCTGGATGATTACAAAGATAAAGTTTATAGTCAGCTTGATGAAATGAGATTTGGAGAAAAGAAATTCAGTTTCCAAATGCCGAGGATCGTTGGAGATGAGTTTGATTTTAATTTTGATGAACTGAATAAAGAACTTGAGGAATTGAAAAAAAATCTTCCCGAACTAAAGGAGAATTTCCAGTTCCATCATTTTGATAGCGAAGAATTTAATGAAGAAATGAAAGAGTTGGAAAAAGAACTTGATGAAAACAAATCAAAAATCTATAAGTTCAAATGGAATGATGAAGAATTCAAAAAGCAAATGGAAGAGTTGGAAAAAGAACTGAAAGAAAATTTGCCTAAATTGAAAAAATTTCATTTCTATTATGATAGTGAAGAAGACTTCACGGAAGTCTGATTAATAAAATTTTCAACATTACTCTGCAACTATGGTTAATTCACAGCCGTCTTTTTGGCGGCATATTTTTTATGTGACTTTGCTCAACAGTTAACCTCCTGCAAATTATTAAATTTGTATCAGGAGGTTCAAATATTATGAAAAAGGTTATTATAGTTGGCGCAGGTTTCGGTGGTCTGACTGCCGCAAAAATTCTTTCCAGGTTCGATTTTGACATTACTATAATCGACAAAACAAATCATTTCGTGTTCCAACCACTTCTCTACCAGGTAGCAACTACTGCTTTATCTCCGGCTGATATTGCAATCCCCATCCGTTCAGTTTTTAGTGAATTTAAAAACGTTGAAGTTCTGCTCGGCGAAGTTAAGTTAATAGACAAAGAGAAGAAGAAAGTAATGTTTAATGGTTCCGAACTTGAATTTGATTATCTCATAATTGCAACCGGATCAAATCATTCATACTTCGGAAAAGATGATTGGGAAAAATTCGCACCGGGATTGAAAACAATGAATGATGCTTTGAAAATAAGAGAAATGATTCTTCTTTCACTTGAAACAGCAGAAAAAGAATCCGATCCGGTAATGAGACAAAAGTATCTCAACTTTGTAATTATTGGTGGCGGACCAACCGGTGTTGAACTTGCAGGCGCAATTTCAGAAATAGTGATCGATAATATTATTCATGATTTCAGGAACATTACTACCTTGATGACGAAAGTATATTTAATTGAAGCACTGCCAAAAATTCTTCCCAGCTATCCGGATAAACTTTCTTCTCATGCATTAGAAGATTTAAAAAAGCTTCGGGTTGAGGTAATATTAAATGAAAAGGTTTCTGAAATAAATGAACGGGGAATAAAAGTTGGTGAAAGATTTATTGAATCAAGCAATGTTCTCTGGGCAGCAGGAAACCAGGCATCACCGCTGATTAAAACTTTAGGGACCGAAACAGACAAAACCGGAAGAGCAATTGTCCGTAATGATCTTAGCATAAAGGAAGATGAAAACATTTTTGTTATTGGTGATGCTGCTTCATTAAAAAATGAAAAAGATGAATTTTTTCCTGCGATTGCACCTGTGGCAATGCAGCAGGGAAAATACGTCGCGAAAATTATCTCGCGGAATCTATCAGGAAAATCGAGAAAAAAGTTCAAATACAATGATAAGGGAACAATGGCAACTATAGGGAAAGCCAAAGCCGTTGGAGTTGTTAAAGGCGTGAAGCTCTGGGGTTTAATTGCTTGGCTTGCGTGGTCATTTATTCATATTTTATATCTTATTGGTTTTAGAAACAAGCTTAGAGTTATGGCTGAATGGATTTGGTACTACATAACTAATCGCCCGGGAATCAGATTGATTGTAAAGTATGCAAATGATACCCTTACTAAAATATAATTCACTTGTAAAAACTATTTATTTATTCTAACTTTGAATGTCCGCATAAAATAAAGATACAGCATTTCTTCAAATTCCAGCTTTATCTCTTTTTACAAAGACATGTATCAGGCTGTAAATAATAATCGCCTGACAATTTTTTTTATTTTTTTAAGGAGTTCAAAATGAACATTTACGTAGGCAATCTTTCATCTGACGTTAAAGAAGATGACCTCAATGAGCTTTTTTCGCAGTATGGTAAGGTTAGCAGTGCGAAAGTAATCCGCGATATGTTTACACAAGAATCGAGAGGATTTGGATTTGTTGAAATGCCCGGACAGGCAGAAGCAATGAAAGCTATTGAAACACTCAACACCTTTGAGCTGAAGGGAAAGAAACTGGTAGTTAATGAAGCTCGTCCGCCAAAAGATAGAAAAGGCGGCGGAGGCGGTCGTGGTGCCGGTGGTGCTCGTGGTGGTGGTGGCAGAGGTGGAAGAAGATAAACCACAAACAAATATTTTCTTAAAAGGCGATTCATTTGAATCGCTTTTTTGTTAGATATTACATCACCCATTTTTACTTTTTCTTACCAACGAAGACTAGAACTGGATTCATGTTGATAAAATCAGGGTATAATTCTTTATAATAAAATGAAGGAAAATTCTTCTTATTTTTTCCTCAGCACTTTAATACAGATTTATAACAAACAATTTTTGGGAGAATATATGAAGCAATTACTAATTGTTTCCTCAATCCTTTTCTCATTATTTGCTGGCTGTTCCGTACTAACTTTGCAGCCTGCAAATTTTTCCTGGCCGCTTGAGTCTGTTTTACCCGTTGACGAGAACGGAACTATTTCAGACGACAGATACTCACTCGAAGTTAATACAGTCGGAATGTTCTTTGAGGAGTTTCAGGATTCACTATCTTACAAAGGCAAGGATATCCGGCTAATAAGAGATAACCAGGGATTCTATTATATGACATCCAGTAACTTCAAGAATGTTTATGTTTTTAATACAGATGAAGGGAAGCTTGTTTTAGAAAATAAAATTTTCATTTCCGAGTTTGGTCTTCAAACACCCGCATTTAATCAGAGGGATCCTTACATCGAACTCGCTGACGGAACTAACAAAATGAATCTTACATACAAAGGAGTTGAAGGAGGTTCAAAATGATCAGAAAATATTTCAATCTCGTTTTAGTTTTATTTTTCTTTACTGGAGTAATAAATATTTCAAATGCTCAATCAGACAGAGAGATAGTAGATAATTTTAAAGCTGAATATTCAGCAATCGAAAAAAGTATTAAGGATGCAACCTCACTTCAGGAACTTCAGCCGGTTGCAGACAAAATATCAACTCTCAACAGTAACTATCTTGTTCACAAAGATTTACTCGATAAAAGTCTCTATCCCGATAAATTTGATGAATCAATTGATAAACTGAATAAAGCATACTTGTTAAGGCAAGGAGATTTTTCAACGATTGATGTTTTACAAACTGAAGTCGGAGAGCTTAAACAGCAGGTTGAAGTACTCAACCAGAGAAATAACGAACTTCTTTCACAAGTACAACGACTCGAAGCACAGAGAGATAAAGATGCGAAAACTATCAAGAAACTCGAAAAATTAGTTGTTGAACTTCGCGAGTCAATTCACGAACGTGACAATCTTGTTCTTGCTATGATTGATAGCTTGATGCCGCCCACCATGCGCGATAAAGATGTTTTCTCAACAGAAGATAAAAGCGAAGTTGCAAGCCAGGAGCAGAGGGACAATGTTTTGAACAATGTCAAAACAACTATCAGAGATAATATAAAGTTTATAAAAGCGACGTCACTAAAGCCAGACGATCTTAAAGAAATAAAAGAACAGCAGAAAGATTTTATTAACAAGTGGCAGAAAGTTGGAGTCCGGCTTGTTGAGGTTTATGCTGATAATGATAAAAAATCAGAAGAGTTAAAGCAGATTGATGATTTGTTTAATGAGTGGAATGCAGCCGTTAGACAGGAAGCCTGGGAATCGATTAACGAAGAATTTTCTTTGAATGGAATTGAACTGAGGAGTTTCCGGAACGGTGAAGATTTTACGGCTTCAGTTGAAACTTTCATTGATGACGAATTGAAAAATCTTGGAGTTAAAAGCGAAGAAGAATCAAAAAGAATTTATGCTCAGTTTGCTGACAGCACCTGGTTTAAAACAATCCAGCCGGTTTGGATGACTTACCTTGTTGAAAATAAAATGCTCACCGATGAAAATAAGAACAAAATGGAAAGTAAAATAGGTGAGTGGAAGAATGCATTATATCCATCCAACTGGTGGATTTACGTGGTTATTGCAATTGTAATAATTGCAATAGTTGCTTTCATTCTGACCAAAAGAAGGAAACCGAAATCTGCTGAAAATATCTCTTTGAAAGAGTGACTTATATAATTATGAATCAAAAAGCCCTGATCGTTTCAGGGCTTTTTTGCGGATGTCATCATAATATTTGAACTTTAAAAATTTTTCTCTCCAAATAAATCATAGGTCAACATAACTAATTAAACAAAACTTAATTGTATCTCTACCGTATGGCTTTAATTTTGAGATACAATGTGATGGAAAGACCTATAAGGATCATAGTATAAACCAGCAGCATTTTGACCTCCCAATTGTGTTAGTTTCCAGTGTTGAGCCAACAACTATACCAGCAATTTGATAAAATTAAATTCAATTTTAGTTGTCTCTTGTCTCTTAATGATAATTCGCTTTGAAAATTGAATATTAATAAAACAGCACATACAAACTTGTCGCTAATATTTTCGCTGAATACCAATCCTCACTAAAAGTAGTGTGCTATTTTTTTATTTGTAACATCATCAGGGTAGAAATCAAACCAAACACAAGACAACCAATCCAGAGATTAAACGTACCGTAAAGATCAAGAACAGTTGTTCCAAGCCACGGACCAACCATAAACGCAAAGCTGAATGACATCTGGAAATAACCCATATACTCGCCGCGTTGTTTTTCAGGAGCTATCTTAGCAACATACTCACCGGATGATGGAAAGAAAATCATTTCGCCGAATGTCCAGATAACAATTAAGACAACAATAGGAGGAATTGTATTTGTGAAAGCCATTAAACCAAAACCAACACCACACAAAAGCGCACCAAGCGACAAAGCTTTTTTATCATCCCAATTTCTCATCGAGTCATTAAGAGGCACTTCAATAAAAATTATCAGCACAGTATTTACAGCAGAAAGAAATCCAAACACTGCATTCGAAAAACCAAGTTCAGTTACAATGAAGAGTGGTAAAGCGCCAATATGCTGGAAGAAAACAATCTCAACCGGAATTAATGCAAGCAGGAAATAAAGTAATCTTCTGTCTTTTAGCACATTTACTTTTTTGTGAGCAATGTTTTTTTCAACTGTTTGTTTTTCCTGCTCTGTTGTTTCGTGTTTTTCAAAATGTGAAAAAGTAAGGAATGTTCCCGCCGCAAGCGATGAAAGAGCATTTATATAAAACAACAGGTGAAAATTTATCGTGCTTAATATTCCTCCGATCACTGGACCAATACTCATCCCAAGATTTATTGCCAGCCGCTGAAGTGCAAAAGCAGTTTTCCTTCTATCGGATGTAACTTCATCGGAGATGAAAGCCATACTTGCGGGACGGAAAGCTTCGCTAAGAATTGCCCAGATGAAAGTCAGTGATAGAAATAAAATAAAGTCAGTTATAAAAGAATAAAGAAAGAGAAAAGAACCGGTAGCAAACAATGATATTTTCATCTGACGCATTGTACCGATATTATCGCTTAGCTTTCCTGAAAATGGAGCCGAGATAAAAGCGCCAACGCCATAAACAGCAAGCACCAATCCCGCATCGGCTTTAGAAACTTTAAGAACCTGGTTTGCATAAAGAGCAATGAACGGCAAAACCATAGTGCCTGATCTGTTGATCAGAGTCGCTGCAGCAAGCATCCAGATATTTTTAGGAATATTTTTTAATCCCGCGTATGGGTTTTTCAAGAAGACCCGTTTGCTCGTGAAAGAATTTTTAACTTTTGACCCCGTGATTAACAATTATAAATGTCATCTCCCTGAAGACAGAAATTTAATTTTGAATTATACAGATTTCCGTTTTTGTGGGAATGGCAACACTGCAAAAATAAGTATGACACTAAACATCTCCATTAAAAAAAGTTAGTTATTCTATCCTGGCTTCAAGCAAAGGTTCTCACAATTTCCTATTTTACTTCCTGAAAAATTATCTACTATTATTTTTTAATTTATGAGTGAATCCGGTAACAAAGCTTGGGTCGTTTCTGCAGATATGGGCTACGGACATCAGCGGGCAGTTTATCCCTTAAGAGATATTGCTGAACATGGAATTATTACAGTTGGTTCTTCCGAAGCTGTTTCAAAAGCTGAGCAGAAACTCTGGAAAAGACTTTTGAATGCTTACGAATTTTTTTCGAGAGCAAAGAGTATTCCTTTGGTGGGTCCTCCGCTATTTTCTATGCTCGATTCGCTGATGAGAATTCCATCATTTTATCCGCTGAGAAATTTATCGAGCAGCACTTTTCAGGTTAACCTTCTGGAATCATTAATTAAAAAGGGTCTCTGTAAAGGAATGATTGATAAAACTTCAACCAGGAATCTTCCATTGATCACTTCGTTTTATGCATCCGCAGTAGCCGCTGATAAAAAAGGATTCAACAAGATATTCTGTATAATTTGTGACGCGGATATAAATCGTGTCTGGGTTGCGAAAGATCCCTGGGAAAGCAGAATAGAATACTTTGCGCCCTGTGGAAAATCAGCACAAAGATTAAAAGCCTACGGTGTTCCGGAAGAAAGAATTCACCTGACAGGATTTCCTTTGCCAACAGAATTACTTGGTGATGAAAATCTTTCTGTTTTGAAAAAAGATCTTGCACAAAGATTGTTTTATCTTGATCCGAAAGGAAAATTCAGGACAAGACACGGAATGAATGTAGAATATTTTCTTGGAAAAGAAAATTGTGTTTTTAAGAATGAACGAAAACTTACTATTACTTATGCTGTCGGTGGTGCAGGTGCGCAAAAGGAAATTGGAGGAAAGATGGCAGTAAGTCTTAAAGAAAAAATAAAAGCTGGCGAAGTAAATTTGAACCTGGTTGCAGGAATCAGAAAAGAAGTTTTCAATTACTTCAATGATATTAAAAATAAAATAGATCCTGAAAGCAATCGCATAAAAGTAATTTACTCTGATTCTTTACACGATTATTTTGATTTGTTTAACGAAGCATTGCACACAACTGATATATTATGGACAAAACCAAGCGAATTGTCTTTTTATTGTGCTCTTGGTATTCCAATTATTATGAGTCCAATCATCGGGTCGCAGGAAAAATTCAATAGAAAATGGTTGAGAGAAATTCAGGCAGCGTTCAATCAGGAAACTTCCGAATATACTGACCAATGGTTGTTCGATCTGCTCAACAGGGGAACTCTTGCTGAATCAGCGTGGGACGGATTTTTAAAAGCACGGAAACTTGGCACATTTAAAATCAAACAAGTTCTTGAAAAAGGATTTCTCGATAAAGAAACTCACCCGGTATTGAGGTAATTAAATTGAATAAAAAACAAAAATATTTATTTGTATATCTTAAAACCGGCGGAGGTCATCTGGCTCCTGCACGTGCGATATTCAATTTTATGAATAAATATTATTCAGACACTGCCGAACCAAAATTAATTTATGGCTTTGAAAAAACTCCGAGATGGGTTCAATACATAATTGAAGATGGTTACCGGATGCTGCAGTACACGGGCAAGTGGTTTTTCGAATTTCTTTATGCATTTAATAAAATTCCTTTGATAGCGAGAATAAGTTGTAATTTGCTTGCCCCGTTCATGATTAAATATCTTGAAGAAACGATAGACAATGAAAAGCCTGATAAAATTGTCATCTTCCATTTCTTTCTTAACATCCCGATTTATCGAATTCTCAGGAAGAAAAACCTTTCCATAAAAGTTGAAACAGTAATCACTGATCCGTTTACTCCACATCCAATGTGGTTCCTCAGAAAGAAACAGAATTTTATCGTATTCAGTGATGATTTAAAAGAAAAAGTTCTGAGCAAAAAACGAGGATATAATGTACAGATGTTTCCCTTTGTAATTGATGAAAAATTCTCAAAGCTTGTTTCGGAAGATCAGGTTATTATATTAAAAAAGAAATTTGAATACGATCCGCGGAAAAAAATGCTTTTGATTCTTGGAGGTGGTGATGGTATTCCAAAAGGAGAAAAAATTCTTGAAGAGATTCTTGCTTCAAAACCTGATTACGAAATAGGGATTGTCTGCGGTAAAAATGAAGCATTGAAAAAAGGTTCTGAAAAATTGAAAGAAAAATATCAGGCAGCACATTTAAGAATTTACGGCTATGTTGATTTCATTTATGAACTGATTAGTGTTTCAGACGTGGTGTTGACGAAATGCGGTGCATCGACAATCATGGAGATTTTAAATCTAAAAAAAATTCCCGTTGTTAATGATTACATCTGGGAACAGGAACAAGGAAATGTTGATTACCTTGTTGAAAAAAAACTTGGAATCTATGAGCCAAAAATTAATAATCTGCCTGGCATAATAAAAAAGTTGTTAACTGATAATGAGTTTTATTCGTTTTACAGGAAGAACATTGAGACCGAAAAAATAGAAAACGGTTTGCCAATAGTCGCTCAGTTCATCCTTGATGGAACGACTCTGTAATTTGTATTTAAAATTACAATCAGAGTTTACTCGTTAAAAACCTCCACCGGTCTTAATAATTTTTGTAGTATAATTAACCGCTTCGTTTCGAATGACGAGAATATAAATTCCTGCAGTCAATTCCGAAAAATTTATTGATGCATTTGATGCGTTTTTTGTTATGCTGAGATTAAGTTTCTCTCCAAGAATTGAATAAACTGAAAGCTCCGTCTGATCAAGATCAATATAACTTCCACTAATACTTAAAATATTATTAACCGGATTTGGATAAGCTTTAACTTCTACGAATGAAGAATTCTGTTCTTCATCAACACTTACAACAGTAATGTTTTTGAAATAATATGTGTCACCATTTCCAGATCCAACAAACAAATCTTCTTTCTCATCGTTATCAATATCAACAAAAGTTGGTGTTGCGTTCGAAACAACATTAGATAATTCAAATGGATTTGTCAGCGAAACTCCAAAAGATGGAGTAGTCTTTGTTCCGGTATTTCGGAAGAAGATAATGTCACCACTTTCATTACCAATAAAAATATCATAGTCACCATCTTTATCAATATCACAAAAAGCAGGTTTGGATCTTGAACCCACATCATTCAATCCGAAAGGATTGTTAACAGAATTAGCCCATGAAGGAATAAACCTTGTTCCGATATTTCTGAAGAATAAAATATTTCCATCAAGCTGACCTGTGAACAAATCAAAGTCACCGTCATCATCAATATCTACTAAAACAGGAGCCACATTGCTGCCCAATCCTGAAATTCCAGCCGGATTATCGGAGATGTATGTAAAGTTTGGGTTTGAGGAACTTGAATTTCTTAAAAATACTATCCTGAAACCTGCTTCACCCATATAAAGATCGTAGTCACCGTCATCATCAATGTCTGCAAAGGCTGGTTTTGCACTATTCCCGACATCGAAAATTCCGAAGGCATTCCAGTACCAGATTGCAAATGCAGGTGAACTGATTGTTCCGTTATTCTTATAGTAAGCAGTGAAACCGTTGCCAAGTCCGGCAAAGCAATCGTAATCTCCATCGTCATCTATATCTACAAATGAAGGACTATTTAAAGCATTGGCGTTATCAAGATTGTAGGGATTTATAACAGGAGAGGAAAAGCTTTGTGAGAAAGCAACTCCTGAATATAGGATTAAGATCAGCATTGTTAAACGATTCATTATTGCACCTTTAAAGTAAAATATTCTTTATAAGTTTGTATTGGTTAAAGAACAAGCACCAAATAACTAAGGAATCAATTTTTATACCCAATAAACATAACTATCAAAGGCATAATAATAAATGAAAATGCAAAAATTTTCCGTTACAATGGTTTTAGAGTAATTCTTTCCGTTAGATTTTGTCTGACTGTAAAAAAGTTTTATCATCACGGAGTTAATAATGAAGCAGCTCTCAATTATTTCAATATTGATTGTTTTATCATGGTTACCGGTTTATCAACTGAACTCTCAAACAATATCGGGAGAAATCGGTAATCGAAGTTCTTTCCTTTACAATACAACCGAACAAAACATATATTCAGAATCAGTAAATGACACATTCCGGATTTTGGTTAGCCTTCCGGATAATTATTCATTGAACGAGCAGAAATATCCTGTGCTTTATGTTCTTGATGGTGACATTGCATTCGGAATGGCTGCAAGCATAGCACGTTATCTTCAGATTGGAGATAATATTCCTGAGTTGATTATTGTCGGAATAGGTTATGGGTCGATAGATAAATCAGCCGGAGAAAAACGGAAGCGAGATTACAGACCAACAAGTGCTAACGGAGCAGAAAACTTTTTAAGTTTTCTTGAAGAAGAATTAATTCCTCATATAGATTCGAACTACAGAACAGTTCCAGACGATAGAACAATAAATGGATACTCGATTGGCGGGTTGTTTGGGTTATATTCACTTTTTACCAAACCGGAAATTTTCAGCAGATACATTCTCGGAAGTCCAAGTTTATCCTGGGACGATTATTCGATTTTCAAGTATGAAGAAAATTCACCGGGTAAAATTTCAGATAAAAAGATAAATATTTTTATATCAGTTGGAAGTGAAGAATCTGATGAGAAATATTTTAATCCGATTGATAATCTGGTAACACAGATGCAGGAAAGAAAATATTCCGGAGTAAAACTCGAGGCAAAAGTTTTTGATGGTTCAACACATCTTGCAGGTCCACCGGAATCTTTAACTCACGGACTGCTATCCGTTTTTGGGAAAGAGTAAAACCACTAATTGATAAATTAATCACAGAGAGAAGCGAATAAAAATCTGATGAACAATTAGTTGAAATACTGATAGTAATAGAATTTATCTCACTACTTCTTTCTATTTACTCAATACTACTCTCAGTGATTTTCTCCGTACATCTTTTCGCCCGCAGTAACTTTTAACTTAATATAATTTTGTTTTGGAGGAAGCGGACAGGTTGCGTACTTTGTCAATACACAAGGCGGATTATATGCTTTGTTGAAATCAACGATTACTTTTCCGGTTGAATCAGTTTTACTATCCGTATATAAAAATCTTCCACCGCCATAAGTTTCTTCCCCGCTCGTACCATCAGCAAATATCAGCCAAAATCTGTCACCCGCATCAATTGCATCTAGTTTGTAAGATTGATTGTCTTTTGTAAATACAACGGCTCCGGGCGAAAGTTCTTCATCAATTTGTCCTAAAACATTTGGAACTTCAATTTTCTTCGGTGGATTGTAAACTTCGAAATCAGCAGTTATTCTCCAATCTTCATTGACCGGAAATCGTTTGATTCCGTTAAAGTTTTTTACATCTTGCGATTCAAGATCACGGAAACGAATTCCGTACAGAGTATCACGAACAATCAAATTCCATTTTATCGATCCGTATTGAAAAACAGTCATATCTTTTTTTGTATCACCAATCATTAACATTTCTTTTACTGGTTTTCCATTTAATAAAATTTCAACTCCATCATTTACTTTCATCGTAACAGTTGAATCTTCAAAAACAAAAACACCCATATAATCAGGGACTTTATCTGATTCAATAACAACATCGTTATTTTTTGCAGAGCCGAATTTATTTTCTCCACGATGAAGCCATGTTCTTCCAACAAGATTCAACCAGCCATCATCTGCTTTCAGTCTTTCAATTCTATGCTGATCCCATTTTTTAATTTCGTTTAAATATTCCGGTGATCCTTTGGTTTCGAGTGTTTCTGTATTGCAGGAATAAAAAAATATTATTGAAGTGAATACAAAGATTGAGTATATAAATTTTTTCATCAGTGATTTTCCGGATTTATTTGACGTGTAAAACTACCGTAATGAATAGAAAGTTCAAATGAAAAGTTGCGTTATCTCTGCGGCTAAAATGCTACAGGAGTATAAACAAATTACCTGAGATAAACCATTTTCCTGATTTGAGTGAAGGAGCCAATTTGAAGTTGATAAAAATATATTCCGCTAGCCAAAGCTGAGCCTGATCGGCCTGGTAAGTCAGTTGCGCTGAACTCAATTTCATATTTGCCCGATTGTTTTTCTTCATTCACTAGTGTTACTATTTCATTTCCCAAAACATCATAGACTTTTAGCCTAACAAATGACTGTTCACTAATGAAAAATGATAATGTTGTAGATGGATTAAATGGATTTGGATAATTCTGATATAATTGAAAATCATCAACTGTTTTGGGTTTATCATCAACTGAAACAACAATTGGATAAATTAAGGCAGTTTTATTTTTACCAACTGCTAACCCGGGCCCCCATTCAACACCTCCGCCAGAAATATGAACACGAAATAAATCATTTGTTGTAAGTTGACCTGTATCAAGTATCCATGTTTCTCCTGCGTCAGTCGTTTCCATGATCAATCCGTTATCTCCAACTGTGAAACCAAAGTAACTGACAAGATAAACATCGTTTAAATTTCTATTAATCGGATCAGGATTTTGTTTTTGAATCCATGTAATTCCGCCATCAGTTGTTTTAGCGATGTAACCAGAATTTCCGACTATTAAGCCGTAATATTGATTCCAGAAGTAAACGGAATTCAATTTAACATTCGAAGTAAATTGTTTAGAAAATGTAAATCCATCATAAAGATAAACTGAAGAATCACCAACAAGCCAGACTTTCTCTTCATTATATGGAAAACTTATTTTAACAAAATGTGTTGAATATCCACTTTGTATCACCACTAAATTTGTATCTTCAATTATTCCGATGGTTCCATTGTTTCCACAAACATATCCTTTCGGATTATAAATGTCGTATCCGAAAGCGATGTCATTGATCTGGTCACCCATTGATCCAAGATAATCCCAGCTTTGGCCCTCGTCAGTTGTTTGATAAAGGTTACTATCGGTACCACAAATAAATCCGAAAGAATAATACAAAAAATAAAGTGCTGTAATTGGTGACGGTGTTTGAATTGTTTCCCAAGATCCAGCCCAGAAATAACTTCTGTAAACTTCTGATACCGAACTGGAAGAAACGTAACTTGTCCAGCGATCCACTACGATAACATCTGACAATTTATTTAAGCTATCACCAGGAATCAGAGTACTGATATTTTCCCAAGGCGAGGTTTGCGAATAAAGAAGACCATTAAGGGTCAAAAGAAGAACACTCAACAGTAAGAAGAAATAATTTTTCATTTTTTTTCCTTTCTTTTAGTGTCGATGTTTTAAATCTAACGATTTATGAATGCTAATCCAAATTAAGATGAGCGGAAAAATTTGCATTCTTTCAACAGCTTAATAAGACAAAAGGAAAATTTCAAAATTTTTTACTTTTAAATTTCGATTTCCGGGAACGGATTATTCCACTGCCATCCTGTTTTCTTTGTTTTGCGGTAATGTTCGAGTCGTCGAATGGAAAGTTCAGCGAACAGAGGATCAATTTCCATCGCATAACATTTTCGATTAAGAATTTCAGATGCAAGAAGAGTAACTCCGCTGTGACTGAAAAAATCCGCAACAAGATTATTTTTTTTGCTGCTTGCTTGGATTATTCTTGAAATAGATTTCAACGGTTTTTGAGCATACGCACCGGGAACATTTTCTTCCATTCTGTAAAACACTTGTTGAATATCTACCCAAACATTTCCAGGACGAATAAAGCCAGATTTACTTCGTTCAAAATTGTCAACTACTTTGCCATTAACTTTTTTATAATAACCACCGAGAATTTTTGGAATATCAGTATAAATAACTTTGAAATGAGGATTGCCTTTTGTGTAATAGAGAAGTTCCTGTCTGACTGACATCCAGTTTTTTTGTGTTCCATAACCTCTTTGGTTTCTCATCGTGATGAAACTTCTGCTTTTCAATTCTTCAAACTCTCTCATCATTATCATAAATTCCGGTAATGGCTGAAATCCATCATTCTGATCCGCACCAAGCCAGATATAAAGCGATGAATCTTTATCAAGAACTGATAAAACATTAAAAATCCACTTTCGTGAGAACTCGATGTAATCAATTATACTAATCTTGGAAAGATTTTGAGTGTTGACATTTCCAACAACAACATTGTACGGTGGATCGTTTATAACAAGCTTTGCTTTTTCTTTCCCAAATAGCTTTTTAGTATCTGATATGCTGGTTGCATCAAGCACACCCACTTTGTGCTTTCCTTTCGGATCAATCCAGATATCTCCTCTTTTTAATCTGCAATATGGGAGAATTTTTTTCCTCAATTCATCATTAATATCGAGACGGGTTAATTTTTCTTTTGTGCTTTTTAATTGCGATTTATTCTTTAACATTATTATGAATTAATTGTGTATTTAAAATTAATCAAAAGAGGTTTAAGTCTTTACTAACCATTATTTTTACACTGAAGTTTTTTTGATGTGCAACTAAAGTCGAAACTAAAGCTTCAATTAAATTTTAATTGTATTTTTCAGAAAATGAGCCGCATCCAGAATAAAAATAACCTGCGAATCATAATCGCACGAATTGACCGCATCGGTGATGTTGTTTTATCAACTCCAATCTCACGCGAAATAAAAAGAGTTTATCCGGATAGTTTCGTTTCTGTTCTTGTGAAAAAATACACCAAAGATATTTATCTCAACAATCCTAACGTCGATGATATCATTCTGTATGATGGAGATGATGAAAAAAATCCCAAATCATTCTGGCAATTAGCTGGTGAAATAAGAAGATTAAAATTCACATATGCATTTATGCTTCTGCCCAATGAAAGACTGAACTGGATTTTATTCTTTGCTGGAATTCCGAATCGTATTGGAGTTGGGCATAAGCTTTATCAGTTTTTAAGTTTTTCAAAATACGTTGACAGGAAAAAATATATTCCATTGCGACACGAGGCTGATTACTGTCTTGATATGATTAGAAAAATCGGAATTAAACCAAAAAGTATTAACCCGGAAATCTTTTTATCATCCGAAGAAAAATTGAGAAGAGATGAAATAAAAAAGAAGCTTTCATCTGATTCGCAAATAATAATTGGAATAAATACAACAAGTGGAAAATCGTCACCGAATTTGACCATAGATGAATATAGAAAATTAATTATCAAATTAACTAATGAAAAAAATATTCGGGTTGTTGTAACCGATAACGCTCCTCCGGTTGAAATTCAGAATATTAGTAACGTAATTTATCCCAATGTTGGTTTATCGCTCAGAGATTCAATAATAAATTTCAGTGCTCTGGATGTACTTATCTCAGCAAGTACCGGACCTATGCACATTTGTGCTGCATTAAAAGTTCCTACTATTTCTTTGTTCTGTTCGTTACCAGCATGTTCTCCGAAACTTTGGGGACCGCTTGGAAACAAATCAGAAATAATTTTGCCGGATGAAAATTATTGTCAAACAATTTGTTCAGGAGATCCACACAATTGTGATTTCAGCGGTGAAGGAGGAATTGATTGGGAAATAGTCTATCAGAGAATAAAATCATTTTTGATACAATAATTAGATTTCATTGAAAATGGAAGACAAAAAAATCCCTAATAATCTGACTGTAATTATTGTTTTTATTGCTGCAATGAATCTTCTTATTTACCTGATCACTCAAGTTTTTTTTGCTTATGGAATTTTTCGCGACGAACTTTATTATCTGGCGTGTGCAAACAGACTTGATTTTGGATATGTTGACCATTCGCCGCTATCAATCTGGATACTTGCTTTCTGGAAATTTTTCTTTGGTGATTCAATGTTTGTTATCAGAATAATTCCTGCAATAATCTCTTCCGTTTCTGTTTTTATGATTGGATTGTTTACAATTAGATTAGGTGGAAATAAAATAGCGATCACTATTGCTACGATCCCGTTTATGTTTTCACCGATTTTTCTCGGTATGAATACAATCTACTCAATGAACGTTTTCGATTTTCTCTTCTGGATTTCTTCGTCATATATTTTTCTTAGAATTATTCAAACCAGGGACAAAAAACTCTGGCTGTTGCTTGGAATTGTCATTGGCTTTGGACTACTGAACAAAACAAGCAATCTATGGTTGTGTTCAGGAATTGCGGTGGGAATACTTTTCACTCCATTGAGAAAAGAATTAAAAACAAAATACCCCTATATTGCCATAGCGATTGCATTTTTAATTTTCTCACCATATATATTCTGGAACATCACGCACGACTTTGCCCATCTTGAGTTTATGAGAAATGCGGCCTCCAGAAAGTACGGAGGATTAACTCCTGTTTCTTTTATCCTTGACCAAATATTAATTCTTAATCCGTTATCAATTCTTATATGGTTGCCGGGAATAATTTTTTATTTCTTTAATAAAACAGAGAAGAAATATAGGGCTGTCGGTTTCATCTGGCTTACAACTTTCATTATTCTTTTTATCAATTGGTACAGCAAAGGAGAATACATTGCTGCAGCATACCAAATACTTTTTGCGGGTGGTGCAGTAATGATAGAGAAATGGAGTTTGCAAAAGAGATGGATTAAATATGCAGTAACTGTCCCAGTTATTATAATTGGAATTATGTTCGCACCTTTTGCGCGTCCAATACTCTCGGTGAAAACTTTTCTTGAATATCAGAATGCTATAGGATTAAAACCTCCGAGCAATGAAGGACATGAAACAGTGTTACCACAATTCTACTCAGATATGTTCGGATGGGAAGATCTTGCAAGGAATGTTTCTGATGTTTATCAATCACTTCCTGAAAAAGAAAGAAAAAACACGGTTGTTTATTGCGGCAATTACGGTGAGGCTGGTGCAATTGAATATTACAGCAAAAAATATCCGCTGCCGGAAGTAATTTGTCCGCATAACAACTACTGGTATTGGTGGACTGATGATAATATAAATACAACAATTATAATAATCGGCGGGGAACTTGAGGAACATCTTGAAGCTTTAGAAGAAGTTTATAAAGCAGGTTTTCATCAAACAAAATTTGCAATGCCATACGAAAATAGTTTACCTATTTATATCGGGAGAAGATTGAAGATATCATTGGAAGAAATACGACGAAGTGATAAAATATTTATATGACTAAACCTCATTATCATCTTTCAGCAATTCTGCTTGCACTGCTTGTTACATTTCTCTGGTCAACCTCATTCGTTATAATAAAGATCGGACTTGTTGAAATTCCGCCACTAACTTTTGCAGGACTGAGGTACACAATTGCGTTTATATGTCTTCTTCCATTTGCATTTACAAAAACCAATTCATCAATAATTAAAAAGTTAAATAAAAAAGATTGGTGGAAGCTTATTTTACTTGGGTTTTTATTTTATGCATTTACTCAGGGAACACAGTTTATCGGACTTTCACTTCTTCCCGCAGTTACTGTGAGTTTGTGGTTGAACTTCACGCCTCTCATCGTTGCATTTATGGCAATTCTTTTTCTAAATGAGTTTCCAACAAAACTCCAGTGGATTGGGGTTTTGATTTTCATCATTGGAATCTTCACATATTTCTTTCCGGTTGAATTAAATCAAAATCAGACTACAGGATTAATTGTTATGACAATCGGTGTGTTTGCCAATGCTGCTTCTGCTGTTCTCGGAAGAAATATTAATCGTGAGAATAAATTAAATCCACTCGTTGTAACAGTAGTCAGTATGGGAATTGGTTCAATAATTCTGCTGATAACCGGATTAACGATTCAGGGAATTCCATCCATAAGTTTTCAAAACCTTTTATTCCTTCTTTGGCTTGCCATTGTGAATACAGCTCTCGCTTTTACAATCTGGAACTTTACACTTCGTACTCTATCAGCAATGGAATCAAGCATTATTAACGGCACAATGTTAATACAAATTGCTGTTCTCGCCTGGCTATTTCTTGATGAATTTATTTCATTAAAGGAAGGAATCGGAATGCTGATGGCTGCTGCTGGTGTATTGCTTGTTCAGTTAAGAATCAGAAATAAAAAACCCCCATCGGTTTGAGATGAGGGTTTACATTTACAAATAATATTTTATCATTTAAAACGATTGTCCTGAACTTCTTTATTATAATACCATTGAACATCAACATAAGCCGGATCCCCAGGTCCTGAACCACCACCACGGTTTACAATTAAGAATTTCGAATAATGATCATCATCATCATATAAAAAAACATAATTGTCTTCGGACTTGTCAACGTTATTTGCCCAGGTTTCCGTATTTCTAAGAGGTGAATCCGATCCGTCTAATAGATTAGTTCCCGGGCCAACCAGGAAATCTGTTTCTTTAATTAAACCGGCAAAATGAGAACTTCGAATTAAGTGGGATGAACCAGTAGCATCGCTATAATAGTAAATATCTACAAGATTACTTGAGTCACTACTAATTCCCCATCTATTTCCACTCGAAAGATCTAAACCGCTTGGTAAAGACTGTGAGTTGGCTGATTCATAAATTCTTACAGGATTAAATGATATTGTTTGAATATCTGATTCCAGCTCAATTGGTCCAACGGTAATTCTTTCATCAGCAATAATATTTACTGAGAAAGTAGTGTCCACGTATTCAATTCTTTTTAAAGTGATATCATGAACTCCTTCTTCAATATCGAAAACGGTGTCATTTGTTGTTTGCATAGTATTCATTCCGTCTATCCATATTTGGGCACCATCTGGGAATGAGGTTATTAAAAGATTCCCTTCTGGTAATCGTGGTGAAGCAGGCTCATCCGAACATGAGTTAATTAGTAAAATAACCAATAGAGCTTGCATCAGATAGAACATATTTTTCATTGTGCTCTCCTTATTTTTGTTAAAACAAAAGCAAATTTTGAGCCATTTCAATTCTTGATAAATTAATTATAATATTTATTTGTACTCCTACGAAATTGATTATTCAGCAAAATTTATATTAAAATTTGATGAAAATTTCAGAGGAGCGTATTGTAATGTATTTATATGTTGTTGAAAGTGGGATTTCTAAATGGCTTCTGTTACTCAAAAGTAGTTAATTTTACAATCGATAAATCTGGTCTAAATGCCTTAAAATTTCTATAATGATTAACTCACTTTGAATGTTTAAGAATGTATATCATACAAATGGAAGCTATTTAACTTGTTATATTATAATAGCAGAAAAAATGACGCGGGTAATATAATTGACTATGCAATTTATATACTGCGTAAATTGTTGAATTCCTGTTAAACTTTGTTTTTTAATACATATTAAATAATTTTGAACAGCAATTAAGTGAACCGTTAACTGAACATAATTGTTCAGAAACATCCAATCATCTGGTTCATTAAAAATTACTAATCTCTGCCGCGAAGCTACCGGTCAAAAATTATTATTTAATAACACACAACTGAGGAGTTGCTATGCACAAAAAATTTTTGTATGCAGGGGTTGCAGTACTATTATTTTCTTTCCTGACTTTTACAGGATGTAAACAGGATGATATGCCAAAAGCCAAAACACACGAAGAGATGGTGGCTTTAGGTAAATATATCGTTACTACAGGGGGATGTGAAGATTGTCACTCACCCAAAATTTATACTGAGAAAGGACCGGAGTTCGATACAACAAGAAGTCTTTCTGGTTTTCCAGCCAATGAGACATTGCCAGATATAGATTTGAATATGGTTACACCCGGCAAATGGGTAATGACTGAAAAGAATTTCAGTGCCTGGGTGGGTCCGTGGGGAATTTCTTATGCATCAAACATTACTCCGGATAAAGCAACGGGCATTGGAACATTGACAGAAGAAATGTTTATCAAATCTTTTAGAGAAGGTAAATATATGGGTGTTGGCAGACCACTTCTTCCTCCAATGCCATGGCAAGTTATTGGTAAAAAGACGGATGAAGATCTTAAAGCAATTTATGCATACCTGATGTCCATAAAACCGATACATAATATGGTACCACAACCAACGCCTCCTGATAAAATAATGGAGATGCAAACCAAAAAATAATGTGTAATTAAATCTGAATTAACAAAAAGCACTCTTATAATTTATCGATAGGGGTGCTTTTTATTTTTAACTATACGTGCGAGAAAAGAATAAGCATTACAATAGAAATTATCACACCAAATAAAGCTTGAATTATCACTTGTGTTTTTGTGAGTATCTTTTTTATAAAACCGAAAGGTGTCCATCTTAACCAATGCCAATGTTCTGGCACAGGTTTTTGCAAGAATAAATAGTAGAGAATATCCTGCACACCAAAAATTTTTAACGTTATTCCGGAAAGAGCAGGTATCCATCCAAAAATTAATCCCGCAGCAATGAATAATAGTAAATCAAACATTATTTGATTTATACGATATGCTTTAATAATTTCCTTTTCGGGCATTGTTGTGGTTCTGCGAATCAGAGTGAAATGATATCCGAAAATGTCAAAAAGATTACTTAGAAGTATAAATAATACAGGAACTGCAAAAATTGTATAAAGTGAAAGCAAAGTGAAAAGTAAAACGAGCAGAAAATTTAATCCTGTTAATTTGTAGAAGAATATGTTTTTAAGAGTTTCCAGTTTTACGGATAATATTTAATAAAGATATAACCGATTATAACAAATATTTATCAGATTGCAGTTACTATATGTATTTTTGGAATAGATAAAAACAAATTTCAGAGAAAATAATATGAAAGTAGTCATAACACTTATAATCTTTGCAGCATCACTGTTTGCACAGGTAACGGCAGAAGATGTTCAGTCATTTACATTAAGAAACGGAATGGAAATTTTTGTGCTTGAGAACAGTTCCATCCCGAATGCAAATATGTATTTGTTTTATAAAGTAGGATCAAGAAATGAGCATACCGGAATAACCGGCATATCACATTTTTTCGAACATATGATGTTCAATGGTGCAAAAAAATTCGGTCCAAAAGAGTTTGACAGAACAATGGAAGCGAGTGGCGGTGCTAATAATGCGTATACAACTGAAAACATAACAGCATACACTGATTGGTTTCCGAGTTCAGCACTGGAAATTATTTTTGAACTTGAATCTGATAGAATTGCTCATCTGAATTTTGACAGTTCAATGATTGAAAGCGAACGTGGAGTTATTCTTTCTGAAAGATCAACAGGACTTGAGAATAATCCGATGGAAGAGCTCTGGCAGGAAGTTCAGGCAACAGCTTTTATCGCTCATCCATATATGTGGCCAGTTATCGGATGGGAATCAGATATAAAAAACTGGACGAAGCAAGATCTTGAAAATTATTTTCACACATATTATGCGCCAAATAACTGTGTTGTTGTTATTTCAGGCGATGTAAAATTTGATGACGTTAAAATGTTCGCTGAAAAATATTTTGGATCGATTCCATCAGGACCAGAACCAAGAAAAGTTCACACAATTGAACCACCACAAACTGGTGAGAGAAGAGTATTTGTTCAGAGAGAAGTTCCCACGCCATACTTGATGATAACTTATCACGTTCCTCAATCAGGAAGCGAAGATTATTATGCACTTGATCTGTTAAATTCAATTTTATCACAGGGAAGATCATCAAGACTTTACAGTTCTCTTGTTGAAGATAGTCAGCTTGCGCTTGAAGCAGATTCATATTATGGTGAAGCTTTCGATCCAACACTATTTTATTTACTTGGAGTTTGCAATGATGGAATTAAAGCTTCTGAACTTGAGAAAGCTATGCTGGATGAAATTCAAAAAATAATCGATGAAGGCATTAATGAGAACGAATTACAAAAAGTTAAAAATCAGAAGTTGATGGAATTTTATAAAACGCTGGAAACGATCAATGGCATGTCAAATACAATCGGCACGTATGAATTATTCTTCGGAGATTATAAAAAACTCTTTTCAGCGCCCGATGATTACAAAAAAGTTACTGCTGATGATATTAAAAGAGTTGCTGCAAAATATTTCACCAAAGAAAACCGGACGGTTGGAATACTTAATACGGAGGAAGAATGAAAATGAAATCAATGCAAAATAAAAATGGAAACTTGAATGATTGTATGAGTGTATGGACATACAACTACATACAACCATTCATCCATACAATCATTGTCATAATAATTTTAAGCACAACTGCTTTCCCACAGTTTAAGTTACCTGAATATGAAACGATTACTTTAGATAACGGAATTACAGTTTATTTAATGGAGAAAAAGGATGTTCCGTTAATTTCATTCTCTGCTGTTTTTGATGGAGGCGCAGTTAAAGATGCATCGGTCCCAGGCATTGCATCATTCACAGCAGAAGCAATTCGATTTGGAACAACAAACTTTACGAAATCCCAGATCGATTCCATCTTCAACTTTTATGGCAGCAATATCAGTACGTACGCAACTGCAGATTATTCAGGCTTGTACACTCAGTTTATGAAAGAAAGTACGGAGACACTTCTATCCGTAGTTAAAGAAATTATACTCACACCAACATTTCCTGAAGCTGAAATTGAAAAACGAAAACAGAGATGGATTGCTGAATTAGAACAGGCTAAAGAAAGTCCACGTTCGGTTATTGGAAGTTATTTTAACAAATTTCTATTTGGTGATTCACCTTATGGAAATCCGGTTGATGGCACCAAGTCAGGCATAACCACTATTAATATTGAAAAGATAAAAGATTTTTATTCAACTAATTACAGACCTGAAAGTTCAGCGATTGCAGTTGTCGGAGATTTTAATTCATCCGAAATGAAAAAAATAATTGAAAAATATTTTGGCGGTTGGAAAAATAACTCGCCCAAAATGCTGAGTGATATCAGAATGTGGAATAAAACATTTGACAGTCCGGCAGTTTATCTGATCAATAAAGAAAATGCAACCGAAACAACTTTTATGATTGGCGGTTATGGAATCTCAATGAGCAATCCTGATCAAACTCAATTGGGAGTAATAAACACAATACTTGGTGGAAGATTTACTTCCTGGCTAAATGATGAGCTGAGAGTTAATTCAGGATTAACTTATGGTGCACGAAGTCGCTTTGCACAATACAAAAGCTCCGGAACATTTTATATCAGCACGTTCACAGCTAATAAAAACACAGAAGCAGCAATAGATCTTGCACTTAAAACCTATCAGCGTTTATTTGAAAACAAGATCGACGAGAGAACATTAGCATCAGCTAAAAATTATGTGAAAGGACAATTTCCTCCTGATTACGAAACAATTGGTTCTCTCGCTGGTTTTCTTACGCAAAAATATGTTTACGGACTTGATGATTCCATAATTAATAATTTTGAGAATGAAGTAAATGAATTGACAATTGATAAAGCAAACGAGCTTATAAAAAAATATTTTCCAAAAGATAATCTGCAGTTTGTATTGATTGGAAAAGCAAGTGAAATCAAAGATACTGTTTCCAGATATGGAAAAGTAACCGAAAGGAATATTGAAGAAGATGGGTATTAAAAATTTATAATTTATAATTGATAATGTATAATTAAAAATATCAATCAATTAGTTTGAATTGAAATTATTATTTGTATTTTGATAATGAAAAATAAAATCAGAGATAATTGAATAATTCCTTAAATAATCTTTATAATTTCATTTTGAAATTAATTAATCTCACCGAATGCACGCGCAAAAGCCAGCAACTCAGTTAAAGAAAAGTTTATCACTGATTGCTGCTGTTATGGCTGTAGCCGGCTCGATGATCGGTTCCGGAATTTTTAGAAAGCCATCGACAATGGCTGAACAATTAATGTCACCGGAACTTTTGATAATTGTTTGGATTGCTGCTGGACTTATAACTTTTATTGGTGCATTATCAAATGCTGAAGTTGCCGGAATGATTGAAGCAACTGGCGGACAATATGTTTATTTCAGAAAAATGTATGGAGAATTTACTTCTTTCATTTATGGCTGGTCGGTTCTTTCTGTAATTCAAACCGGAAGTCAGGCAGCAATTGCTTATGTTTTCGGAGAATATCTTTGCTACTTCATAAAATTTCCACCGCTACCGGAATCAATTTCAAGCTTCACTTTGTTTATGCCTTTGGTTGGCAACATTCATCCATTTGCAGAATGGGGACCGAAACTTCTTGCAATCTTATGTATTCTTTTTCTTTCCGGAATAAATTATATCGGAGTTTATTTTGGTGGATTAGTTCAAACAATTGTTACGTTCGTAAAAATTGGTGTGATGATTTTTCTTTCTCTGGCATTATTCATTTTCGGTGATGGCAGTTTATCAAATCTGAGTTCCGGTTTTTCAATTTCACCTGAAACCTCAGCAAATCTTGTAGCTTTAATTGGATTATCACTTTCAGGTGCTTTCTGGGCTTATGATGGATGGAATAATGTTACATTTATTTCCGGCGAAGTAAAAAATCCACAGAGAAATATTCCGCTCAGTTTATTGTACGGTACTCTGATTGTTATAATTGTGTATGTATTAATTAATTTAGCCTACCTTTATGTAATGCCAATTGAAGAGATTGCAAATTCTCCATTAGTAGCAGCAGCGGCAGCAGAAAAAATATTTGGGAAAAATGGCGGAGCGATAATTTCTATTGCAGTAATCATATCAACGTTCGGTGCTGCGAACGGTAGCTTAATGGCAAGTGCAAGAGTTCCTTTTGCGATGGCTCGGGAGAAAATGTTTTTCAACTATCTTGGCAAAGTGCATCCACGTTTTGCAACACCACATACATCACTTGTTGTACAGGGAATAGTTTCAAGTCTTCTCGTTCTATCGGGTTCATTTGATACAATAACTGACTATGTAATTTTCGCGACCTGGTTTTTTTATATGCTCACTGCGTTTGGTGTTATTGTGCTGAGAAAAAAAATGCCGGATGTACCACGACCATATAAAGTGATTGGATATCCTTACACAATCTGGTTCTTTGTCATCTTCTCATTTGTGTTTCTGGTGAATTCAATTATCTCTGATTCAGAAAATGCAGCAATGGGTATGCTGCTGATTATGACCGGATTACCTCTTTATTTCTTCTGGAAATATTTTAGAAAGAATTAATGATGCTCGCAAATAAAATTTCTTTTGCAATTACTATTATTATGTGGATTGTTTTTGCGATTGCATTTCTTTTACTCAAAAGACGTCAAAAGCAAAATGAACAGAAGAAGAACAAACTTGCAATGATTGGAATGATGCTGGAAGGAGTTGGTTTTGCATTTGTATTTACAGTCAGAAGGGAACCCTTCACCAATATTTTTCAAATGAACTCTTCTATACAAATCTTGTTGACAATTTTTTCAGGAATTCTTGCAATTGCATCAGTGTGGTTGGGATTATCGGCTGTAAAAACACTTGGTAAACAATGGAATATTAAAGCACAGATAATTGAAGGTCACGAATTGATAACAACCGGTCCATATAAAATTGTTCGTCATCCAATTTATTCAGCACTGTTCGGTTTGCTGATAGTTACTGGTTACTCAATTACTCAGCTTTGGGCATTTATTATTGCAATCGTTTTTTATTTTATCGGTACAATTTTCAGAACAAGAGTTGAAGAACAATTGCTTATTCAACACTTCGGTGATCAATATGAAAAATACAAAAAGAAAGTTCCGGCAATAATCCCATTCATATTTTAAAACTATTTCATCAGCACAAGTTTTTTAGTTTCGATAAATTTATTTTCAACTTTTAACTGATAAAAATAAATTCCACTCGAGAGACCTTGCCTACCGGCAGGCAGGTTCTGACTTTCGTCAGAATGACTGTTGAATTCAATCTCATAACTTCCTGCAGTTTTTTCTTCATTCACCAATGCTGCAACTTCATTTCCCAACACATCAAAAACTTTTAATGTTACAAAACCGGTTTCCGGCAATTGATATCTGATTATTGTATTTGGATTAAATGGATTAGGATAGTTTTGTTCTAAAATAAATTCTGATGGGATATTTTCATCTTCATTGGCTGAAACCAAAACTGTGTTCGATATTTTAAGAACTATTTCGTTGTTTGGATCGAATACTAATTCAGTGGGTTGTTTGTTAAAATGAAAACTGAATAATCGATTATTTGTATCATTCATAGCTATAAATGTTGTATCAGTTAAATCGAAAAATTTTATTTTGATCTCAACGGGCATTTCAAAGAAAACAGTATTCTGCTGAGTTTGATTAATTGTTAACGCAACATCCCAATCCATATTTGATCCGGAGAAAGAATATGTGTTTTGATATACAGGATGATTTGGACTATAAACCCACTGATCAAAAAACCAATCATAATCTTCACCGGTAACGCTATTAACTTTATCATTTAAGATCGAGGTGTTTACAATATCATATTTATAAATTGGATCGGACGCATACGAATGTAATATTTCAAAGAAAAGTGAATCGCCAACCACATATCTCAACATATGCAGCACACATGAACCTTTCACATAAGTTATTGCAAAATTATAAAGAGTATTTATTCCGGGAGTTACCACTGACCAGGAAGGATTATAAATTGGCCAGCCTGGATTTCCACCAAAATAATTTTGTGCATGAATATTTATTTCCTGTTTATATGCTGAATAGCCATTTGTATATTCAAGCCATAATGCTTCGCAGTAAGTTGCGAATCCTTCGTTAAGCCAAACATCCGACCAGGTTGCTGGCGAAATAAGATCTCCGAACCATTGATGTCCGAATTCGTGTGCAACAAGAGCTTCATCCCAGCAGTTTGGACAAAGATGAATCAATGACTGGTCTTCCATTCCACCCCACGGGAACAAATTGTTTAAAGTCGCGAACCCATTTTTCTCGAAAGGATATTCTCCGAACAGATTTGAATAATGAGTCATCATCGGCATAATTTGTGTTTTGATATTGTTCAGGTTAGAAATGTTTTCACCAGTATTCCAGTAAAATCTAACAGGAATAGAATCGCCCGGTGAAAATGGATTTTGCCAGTAAAGAATATCAAGATTATAATTTACTTTTCCTGAAAGTGTCATAAGATAGGTTGCAATAGGATCCCGGCTTATCCAGTGATGATAAATTGTATCAGCGATTTGAACAGAGTCGGCGAGTCTGCCGTTTGAACCAAACTTCACAGTTGACGGAAACTTTGCTATCAGTTCGAAGGTTGCTTTATCGGAAGGATGGTCAACACACGGAAACCATTTTCTTGCACCTTCGGGTGCATTTGTTGTGAACACAAATCCATTACCAACATAAAATGCCTGATCCGAAACATTCAAATGCCGATAAAATATTTTAACACTAACCGTATCATCTGGCTGATACATATTATCGAGTTGAATATTAATATTGTTATTGGTATGCGTAAAGGAGATTGCAGATAATCCTACTGAATCAATTGTCAGCGAAGTATTAACTGCATCAAGATGAATTGAACTGAGTGCCGTATCAACTCTGAATGTTACTACTTCGGAAGCATTAAATGATCTTGGAAATGGAGTAAGGAAATTATTGTAGAGATCAAAATAAAGTTTGTAATGAACTACATTAAATGGATTATGCGGAGTGATCATTGAATAATTTGGGGAATAATTTTGATTATTTGTTTTTCCCTGAGAACAAACTTCCCATCCGGTTTGTGCGAACGTATTTTTAGTAACAACCGATAATGTAATAAAGTATGAAATTAATATTATCCGGTAATATGATTTCATTATGATACCCTTAAACTTTTAAATTGAAAACTTTAATGTCTTTATTTGAAGTAAACATAGTTTATACACCTTAAATATTCAAGCGAGTGAGCGAAGTTTTCGTATCAGAAAATAAAAAAGCCCCACGAGACTGTGGGACTTATGCGAGAAAACAGTTGATAGAAAAATTTTCGGGCGTTTTTCTATTTCAATAAAACGAGTTTTTTAGTTTCAATAAATTTATTTTCAACTTTTATCTGATAAAAATAAATTCCGCTTGCTATGTCAGGACTGTCCCGCACAGCGGGATGACCTACCGAAAATTCAACTTCATACTTTCCCGCAGTTTTTTCTTCATTAACCAATGTTGCAACTTCATTTCCCAACACATCAAAAACTTTTAATGTTACAAAACCGGTTTCTGGCAACTGATATTTAATTACTGTATTTGGATTAAACGGATTTGGATAGTTTTGATATAATTCAAACTGATTTGGAATAGCGTTGTTATCATTAACACCAGAAGTTTGAGATAATTTAACAGCCATAAAATCCTGGCTACCATTTGATCCTTCACCATCTCCCGCAGCATAAATATTTCCCGAATTATCTGCCCAAACACCAAATGCCCTTGACGAAACATTTTCATCATAAATATAATCCCAACCAGATGATCCGTCAGGATTAAATTTAACGACAATAAATTTAAAATGACTTCCATCGGAATTTGATTCACCACATACATAAATATTTCCGTTTTGATCTAATGCAATGTCTATGGGATCATCATCTAAATTATTTGGACCGTTGTAATATGAAACCCATTGTTGTATTCCTGCATTATCATATTTGATAACTGCAAAATCGTTATATCCCCCTCCACCGGTTCTTCTCACTCTTCCTGTAACATAAATGTTGCCATCACTATCCATAGTCATTGCTTCGGGAATATCCTGATTACCAGCTTCATCAAATTCTTCTCGCCAAACTACATCACCATTTGTGTTGATTTTTAATACTGCAAAATCAGAAGAGCCGGGTGAATTTTGCAACCAGCATAATAAGTAAACATTCCCGGTATCATCAACTGCAATATCAACTGCAAATTCGTTGAATGAATTATTCGATCCATTTATGTGAGAAGTCCAGAGTGTATCAAGGTTGCTGTTGTATCTAATAAGCACAACTTCCATCCCGTAATTTGGTCCACCGTAACAATATCCAGCGGAATAAATATTACCGTCATTATCCAGTATGATATTTGTACCATCAGCACCTGTGTTCATGACTTGTTCGAAATAATCCCAGTCAAGTTCGTTTCCATTCGCATCCAGTTTTATGGTTATCAATTTATAATAACTATTATTCGCTGGTGAACTTCTTCCCGTTACAAACACATTACCAACATTATCAACGTAAACATCATGAGCTTCTCCATCTGATTGACCAAGTGAATCAAAAACACATCTCCACAGCAAACTGCCACCTGCTGAATATTTTAGTGTGACGATTTTATATGCATTAGAATTCCATCTGCTTGTTCCGGTGACATAAACATTTCCATCATCATCGACGAACATTCCATAAGGTCGTTCAGTAGAATTTTGAGCCCCGTTAAAAACATTTTGCCATAATTCAGTTCCGGAAGAATTAATTTTGATTGTTAAAAAATCATTTCCCTGTCCACCAGATACGAAATAACCATAGCCACTCATATAAATATTTCCTGATTCATCGAAGATTACATTCTCAATTGTTTCAGGAATGTTACCGGGTGCATGGAAAAAATTTATCCATTCAGGTGATTGAGCGAAGTTAAAAATAGAAGTTGAAAGAATAATACCAGCTAATAAACTTATCCGCATTAGGAGCCTCCTTAAAAAATTTAAGATAAAATTAAATGGTTGGCATGATAAGTTCCGGAGTTGGCGAAAAATTTTCTTTGCCATAGTCAAACAGCCACAGAGAAAAAATGGCGTTAGTAACTAAATTATAAAAATACCACGAGAAAAATATATTGAATGAAGAATAAAATGCCAAAGGCGATGAGCAAATTATTTATTGATGGATACAGGTTAATGGAAGTTGAATTATTTCATAAGTCAAAAGTTGAATATAAAAATTTATCAACAGTTACTATCAGTTGAAGTAGATAAGTACACCAATCTGAGCAGCTATGAAATTAATTTTTGATTCGTTCACAGCATAAAAAAAATCATTGTTGGCAAACCGGATAGAATTTCTGTCAAGAACACCCACTTCTGATGTCATCAGATATCTACCTTTTAAGTCCAGAAAAACAGATCCATTTCCTTCTTCACCGCCAATTAAAAACTTAAATCCGCCACCAACACCAAAGCTCCATGCCCAGTCATCAACAAAAAGAGATACAGGAAGATAATCCAATGTAAAAACCTGTGAATGTGAGTAAATATAACTTCCCCCGAAAAAAGATTCGATATATGGTCTGACAGTTCCTCCGGTTGGTGCAAGTTGAAAAACCAAATGAAGATTGGAAAAGTTATTAGCCATATTATCACTCAAAATAGTCTCCCCTGTGTAATAATCAGTAGCCCAGAATAACCCCTGTGAAAAAAAAGAAAAACTCAGACCGATGCCAAGCGGGTGTTGTTTGGAAGGAGTAAGTAAAAGTAGCTCCAGATTTCCACCATAACCAGGTTCATCATCAAATAACCTGTATTCATTTATCGGGAAAGCTGTTGTAAAATACAGACTCGCGGAAGGCTGTGCGCTCAGATCAGTTAGCTGAATAAAAATTGTTAACAAAGTGATTGTAAAATATTTTTTCATTGCATTCATCCTTTATCTTCGTGCCGATTTTCAAAATCCTTGCCGGGATAATTGATAAACAATATTTCAACTAACAAATGAAAAGCTTATGTACAGAAAAAAAATAAGGTTATTGAGGAATGATATTAATCACAGGATGGATCAGTGTCTAATGAATAGTTCATTGTCAATTACGGAAAGCAACAGTTTGTTAGAATGCAGCACAAGTCTTTATCTGATATATAGTCTGTATTCCCAGGGATTTAATTTAAACGATTCTCTTTCAGAAAATGTCTCAAGTTTTCCGGAGAAATAGTTTCTGAATGAACCTTGCATGTTCTCTCCGCTTATATCAACTTCAGCAGTATTATTTGTAAGATTAAAAACCGCGAATATTTTATCTTCATTATTGCTTCTTGTGAAAGCAAGTACACTTTTATCATCGCTGCACTCGGCATATATCATTTCACCACCTTCTATTCCATTCCAGAGAGCTTTGTTAACCTTTTTTAATTGGAGTAATTTTGAATAAATATTGAACATTGGATGTTCTTTCCAGTCAACGATATCTTTTTCAAAAAAACTGAGTCGCTTATTATTTCCTGCTTCCTGTCCTGTGTAAACCAGTGGCATATCAGGAATAAGACAAGTCAAAACTGCAAATGTTTCTGCTCCATCACCGAGCCTTTCGAACACAGTTCCGTTCCAGCTATTCTCATCATGATTTGAAGTGAATTGCATCCTGAATGCATTCTCAGGAAATTCCAATTCATTTTTATTTAGATGAGCAATTAAATCTACTACCGACTTTTCTTTTTTTGCTATACCATTCATTACATTAAGCGTACCCCAATCATATGTCATATCGAATGCAAGATGCATTTCAGGTGTATCCCATTCAGCAAGCATAAAAACATTTTTGATTTGCTCCAGTTCAGTTCTTGCTTCAATCCAGAAATCGATTGGAATCATTCCTGCAACATCACACCTGTATCCATCTATATCACATTCTTCAACCCAGAATTTTAATGCATCGATCATTGCTTCCCGGAGTTGTCCGTTGTGGTAATTTAGGTCAGCCACATCTGTCCAATCAGGATTTGGTGAGATAATATTTCCCAGAGAATCAGTAGTATAAAAATCCGGGTGTTCAATAATCCAATGATTATCCCAGGAAGTGTGATTAGCAACCCAGTCGATAATGACATACATACCCATTTTGTGAATCAACTGAACCATGTTTTTAAAATCTTCCAGAGATCCAAACTCCGGATTAACAGCTTTAAAATCTTTTACAGAATAATAACTTCCAAGCGTTCCTTTCCTGTTTTTTTCGCCGATAGGATGAATAGGCATAAACCACAATATGCCTGCTTCAAGTTCTTTTAGTCTTGGTAAATGTTCCTGGAATGATTTAATATTTCCCTGTGCAGTAAATTGTCGTAGGTTTACTTCATATATAGATTTGTTATAACTCCATTCAGGCGGAGTAAAATTTTGCGCAGAAGTATTGAGCGAAATAAATAATAAGCAAAATACATAAGTCAGATTCCGGATAAATTTTTTACACATAACAATTCCTGCTTCTTTTTTAATAATAAGGAATTTATAAAAGTTAATTTATGAAATGTAAAAGTAAACGGATAAAATCTAAAGTTTGATCCAATTAGGATTATGAGTATCGATGATTTTTTCTTTGGTTTTACTTTGATTTGTTAAATTTTGAGTAGTTACAAAATCACGCTTTAACTTTATTAGTTCTTGCTCCTGTCTTATCATTTCTTTAATCTTCGAATACTTATCAACTATTATCTGTTGTTTATTTATTTCTTCAATTAGCTTCTGCTTCATTGACGCAAGTTTGTTGATGGCAACCCTGTGCTCTTCATGTTCAACTTTAATTTTATTTACTGACTCGCGGAGTTCTGACAGATCATTTGCAGAGTCACTGATCTTTTCTTTCAGGTTGTTCAGCACCGAATTATTTTCTTCAACTTCCTGTTCGAGTGCAATCCTGCGATTAATCAAATCTGTGGAATAATCTGTATCACTGTGCAGCAAATCATTCAATGCGTTTTCAAATTCAGTCAGCTTATTTTCAGTAATTTCATTTCTGGTGATTGGGACTGAATCCTGACTATACTCATCAATGAAATTTTTATTGATTAAAAGTAATTTCTTTTGTTCACCTAAAAATTGCATCAGTTCTTCAAACAAAGAAAAATTACTTTTCCCCGCATTGAGCATATTTTCCATTTCTTCAAGCGAGGATTGTTTTTCTTCTATCAACTGTTCTTTCTCAATGATTGTTTTAATGTTTCTGCGAATCTCTTTTTCGAGAGCAGATTTTTTGCTGTTCATTTCGTTGATTGTTGAACTATAATATTGAATAATACCTGTGAATCTTTTTGCAGATTGTCCGCTTCCGTTTTCAATATCATTTTTAAGCTGAGATAAAACGGAAGTTGTTTCTTTTAATTCTTTTATAACCTCTTCAAGATTTTCTTTTTCACCCTGCCTGGAAATTATTTGTGAATCAAGTTCCATTTTTACATGCTTCTTATTCTCGATATCCTGAAACAAATTATTAAATTCTTTGTCAAGAACATTAAGACTATAATCGAGATCCGAAAGCCTTGATGTTGCTATTTCAATTGAGTCAGTTAAATGTTTTAACTGAGTACTTCCGGAATTAATTTTCTCAAAAAGTTCCTCGTTCTCGTTCTTCAAATTATTTAAAGACCACAATTTAGCTTTACAATCCTCATCCAATGATGTCAGCCGAGCTTCTTTTGCTTCTATCTTAATACTCAGTTCGTGAAGAAGCTCTTTCTTTTTTGCTTCCAAAAAGGTTAGCTGTTTTATAGAATTATTAATCTCAGCTTCATTAACGGTCAGATGACTTTTCTCTTCAATCTGTTTCTCTAATTTTTTCAGTTCACTTTTTTTATCGGATAAATGATCAATTATAACTGATTCCTGATTACGCAGCTGGTTTATTTTTATCTGAAGTTCTTCGGCAAATTTTAATTTTTCTTCATTTTGTCTTATCAGTGCAGAAGTTATATCGTCATTCTGCTCCTGAGAAATTGCTTTCTTTCTTCCAATAAGAATACTGATTTCTTCTTTTTTCCTTTCAACTTCCTTCGTAAGAGCATTTTTAATCCGGTTAACCTCTGAAATTTTCGAATTGAGTTCATCCAATCTTTTCCTGAATTTCAAAGTTTCTAATGCCACTTCGTTTTTTCTTTTTTCTGCGGAGTCAATTTCTTTATAGATAATATTTTTTGCTTGTTCGAGATTATCGTTGTTGGATTTCTCAGAAAATTTTTTTGAAGATGCTGTGATACTCTCCAGTGCCAAAAGCTGATTTTGTTCTGAGAGCTTAATATCTCTCAACTCTCTTATTTCTGAAGATATTTTGTGCAGTTCAGTATTTAGCTTTGTCTTCTGGTTTTCAAGAACATCAAGTGTCTGTGCGGTTTGATTCTTTTTTAAAGTAATATTTGCGTATTCAATACGGGATTTTTTGATTAGCTCCTCGAATTGTTTAAGCCGGTTTTCCTTATCAGCAAAACCTTCAAGCAGTTTTTTTAACTCTTCGTTTTCGCTTTGAAGTTCTTTTATCTTTTTGCTATTTAAGATCAAAATTAAATGCCCTCCTGATCCTGCTCAGATATGTATTCAATTTAAGAGTTTCTGCATATAATATTAAATACAGGAACATAATTATGTTGAATGCCTTTTAGAGAAATTTGTTTAAGCGTTGTTTAAACCTAAATACTAAAATGATTATAAGCAATAATGAACATATAAAAGCCAACGGGAAAAAATTCTCGGGATTGAGCAGATGCATAAAACAACTTATTTGTTGAATTATATTTTTGATTACAGTTTCCCTTCCTTGTAGAGTTTTCTGCGATGTAGTTTTTGAATCTGTCTGTCAATTATCATTTGGGCGAGAGAAGCAGGGATAGAATCTCTGTTCTTTCCGGAAAATAATTCATTCAGCTTTCTTTCGTTTATGTCAATGCGGTAAAGTATGTTTACAAGAACATCAAATTTTTCTTCAAGTAGTAGTTTGATTTTTTCCGTGAGATATTTTTTGAATTCTTCAAGCGAATTCAAATCAATTGAAGGTATCAGCGAATTGTCATCATTGATTAAAAAATCTTTTTCGACAAACTTTTCAATTTCATTAAGTGACTGATGGTCTTCCATTGAACGCAATTACTTTTTAATGTTTAGATTGTTTCTGAAGATGCAGCACTTTGATAATTCTAAATGAGCCATAAGCAACAAAAGGTGCTACAAAAACATCAACAGAATAATGAACGTGTTGAAGAAGTACAGCAGAGCCCACGAGAATAGTTGCAGCTAAAAAAATAGTTTTCAAATACTTGTTTTCTACCAGAAGGAAAAGCAAAAACAATGTTCCTGTATGTCCCGAGAAAAACAAATCCTTGGTTAAAATTTCACCCTTTCCAAAAAGTTGTACAAACGGATCATGGAGAAGAATAATTTTATCGGGTGCATTAAACGGAGTTAGATACATTGCAATTCCTCTCAGGAATACCATTAATACATAAGTTTGAATTGCAATCATCAACTTCTCCGGCTGTTTAATTATATTCAATAAAAATAAAATAATTGAAACATAAATCAGCGCAAAGGTCGCCCAGGTCAGATCAATTGGATTAAAAAGCCGAAGTAAAGGATCATTAAGAACAACACCTTCACGCAGTTCAATCAAAGAAAGGAATTGTGAGAATAAAAGTAACGTAGGAATAGTTACAATAATTGTAACAATAAATTCAATTCTGCATTTGCGATCCTGAAAAAAACTACTCCAGCTCATTGTCAGAAATTTTATCGTTAGAAAATGTCAATTAAACTTGCTTAAAAAGAAAGGAAGCATTTGTCTCCAGGTTGGCCAATCGTGTTTTATATCATATCCCCACAGGTCAAGCCAATGGTTAACTCCTTTTGAATGTAAAATTTCTGATAATTTTCTTGATGCATTTGGATCTTCATAATCGCCCTGACCGGAGGCTATTATAATTTGTCCTTTCCTCATTTTTTCAAGCATATAATTATCATTCCAATGTGGTAAGTAATCAACTGGCGAATTGAAATAAACATTGTCATCAAAAAATCCTTTACTGTAAGTTTTCAGGTCATAACTTCCACTCATTGCAATTGTTCCGGAAAAAATATCAGGACGACGGAAAAAATTATTTGCAGCATGCAATGCACCAAGCGATGCGCCCGTTGTAATTATCGGGACTAATCCTTTAGAATGATTGTGAATGAAAGGAACAACTTCTTCGACAATATATTTGTTGTATTGCTGATGGCGCAGAGCTTTGTGAGCCGGATGCATATTGCTGTTGAGCCAGCTTTCGTTGTTAATGCTATTTATTGAATAAGCTTTTACTTTTCCTTCACCGAGAAACCAGCCGATAGAATCAATTAATTTAAATCTTTCATATTCTAAAAAATCTGCTGCTGCTGTAGGAAACATCAATAGTGCAAAACCATAATGTCCGTAAACAACTATTTCCATTTCTTTATTCAGATTCGGGCTGTACCAGCGGTGTATTTCTCTGCTCATAAAATTCCTATAAAATTGAACAATTAATATGAAAGAAAGTCAATTATTTAAAATTAAGCAATCTTAATGAACTTAAGAATATTAAATGATTGCGGACTGTTAATTGATAATTAAATGGTTAAAACATAAATTAAACTGAGAATTTAAAAATAAATGATAAGCTTCAGATTATTAAGATAAAATAAATTCCGGGGATCCAAAATGATATCAAATATTAACAGAGCATTTGTTACACTAACATTCCTTTCTATAATTCTTTTATCTGGATGTGAAGATGATTCAATCTTAAATAGCTCTAATAGTAATTTGTTAGATAAAATATTTGTCGATATTAATTCAAAAACCTTTGAGTTCGGGACAGAAGATTATCCATTCAGGGATATCGATAAGGCACTATCGGTTGCAGTTGAGGGAAGTGTTATTAAAATTGCAAAAGGCACGTACGCATTTTCAGATGGTAAATTGATACTTAAACCAGGTGTTTCCCTTGAAGGAGAAGATCCCTTCAATACTATTATTAAGGGAGATTTGATTGACGAAAATAATTCTTCTCTACCTTTGTATATAAATAATATAACTTTTGATAATCTAAAATTTGATCGTCCGCTTTACTCATCCAACAAATTCAATGAATTTATTATCAGTAATTGTAAATGTAATTCGATAAATGTAAGATTTGATAGTAATGATCCAGCAACTCTTTACTCATTCAGTATAACAAATAATGATGTTGCAGAAAAAATATATCTGCACCATGGCGATGGTTTATGGAACAACTTAAATTATATTAAGAAAAATCGCGTAGCAGGCGGTATATATTTAGAGAACGGAAAAAAATCTATCGTATATGTTGATTCTAATTATGTTGAAGGTGTAATTAAAAATACAAGTGGTGTTGAAACGGAATCCTATTTGCGATTCAATAATGTTCATGGTAGAATAATAGATAGCCTTGAATATTGGACTGATTGGGCTTCAAATATTATTTATAAAAATAAAATATTTTACGAACAATATTTTCCAGAAACCACTCTTTCAGCTATTCAACATTATGGCGCATCAGTAGGAATATTGGATAATCAAATAGATGTAATTTATGGAAGCGCAATAAATGTAGTAGTTGAATCATATGCAGGCTTGGAAAGAAATTCAATTCATATTGAACGGTCTTATCCCAATGCGGATTCCTCAAAAGTTTATTATGGCATGAAAATTATTTCAAACAAATGTGAAATACGGCAGAATTTTATACGGGGCGGTGATTTTGGAATTTACCTCAACTCAGAATCAAGTTTTGTTGATCGTAACCAGATCAACTCTGAATGTGGCATGTATACAAACAGCAATGGCGATTTTTTTGAGAATATTATATTTGCAAGTAAAGAAGAAGCTTTAGTTGTTGATGGAGCAGCAGGAAGGTTTAGTAATAATTCTTTTACAGGACATAGGTCTTCGATAAAAATCATTAATGCAAAAAATCTGGTGACAAATAATGTTATTGATTTTGGAGGCGGATCATTCAACAGCTATGGGAACAATATATTTATTTGTGAACTTGGATTTAATGTAGTTGTGGAATCTTGTTCTTCCACTGTGTCAACAATTTTTGCAAAGTATAATAAATGGAATCACAACACGGAATCGGATATAAATGAATTTGATATTTATGATGGAAATGATCAACCCGGGCTTAGCATAGTAAACTTTATGCCGTTTATCGAATAGTGCTAGGACTTAAAAAAGAAATGAGTAAATAGTATATTTACAATTCCTTCACCAACCCAGAATATTTTTTCTCAACTTTAAATCCGAATTTGTAGAAATATTCCGGTCTGAAAAATCCGGTTGTAACATATTTTATATGTTCGGTTTTTAATCTTTTGAGAAATTCATTCATCAGGTTTTCACTGATACCGGTTTTTCTATAACGTGCGGAAACAACAATCTTATCCATATGAACTGTCTGGTCATCGACCATTTCATAAAATAATCCACCGATAATAAATCCTCTTTCAGAAAGCGCGACTAGAAATTTATGTTCTGGTCTGAAGTTGACATTCAGGTTTGACTCCAGGAACAATGAATGAAGTCTGGAAATTTCTTTCGGCGAAACAGGACTTCTGATAAGGAACGGGTTCCCTTCTTCATCTGTTAATTGAATGACGAGGTTTGATGTGTCACCACCGAAACTTTCTGCACGTATTACAGCAGCCGAGTCTTTTGGTTTCAGATATGGATAATTCAATCTTGTCAAAAAGAATTTTTCCTCTTCTGAAAGATCCGGCAAAGAAAGAAGTTCCGAATAAAGCTGCTGTGATTTTTCAGTACCAATTTCTCCTGAACGTAATTTCTTGATGATATCTTTCAGTGAGTTTTTAATAATTACGGACGAGTCAACAAACGCAGTATCCAGAAAAAATTTTGGTCGGGTTGAAATATGTTCATTCTCATAATCAAATAATTGATAGGTCTCATAAAGTTCATAAAGCATTTGAGCCTGTGCATTGAGGTCAGCATCAGAATTTAGTTTTCTCCAGCGGTGAAATCTTTTTATTGCAAAGAAAAGATTTTTAGGTATGAAACCATCGGCAGTTATACTTTTAATAAATTCTTCTGCTCTGAAAAGTATCTCGCTTTTATTCTCAACTTCATTATCGGTTTTTATTTCAGCGATAAACTTTTTTATCAGATCAACAGATTTTTCTTCTCCTTCGCATTCAGTTATACCGGAAAAAATATAATTCCATATTGATTTCTTATCTAAAAAAGAATATTTCTCAAGAGTGTCTTTAATAAAAAGATTGTAGATGGTGATGAAAAATTCTTTTGGTGATGATGATTTGACTCTTTCTGAAACCGAGTAAAGCAGCGTTCCTGTTTGATAGTCATGTGTTGGCACAGTGATATTTTCAGGTTTGGGATTTGCAAGTTGTATTTTATAATTCGTAACTGTCCAGAAATTCATGTATGCAGCAGAAGTATTCCAAACAAAATAAGGCCAAAGTTCCCGTGCGCGCAGCCTGATCTCATCATCATTTTTTTTATTTTCTTTTTCCAGATAACGTGCAACACTGTCTCTTGATACAAAAGCTTCAGTCCAGATTTCATATTCTTCCCAGTATCCTCCAAAATGAGGAAGAAGTCTTTCGCCCGTTTTGTTCACTCCGGCGAGTATCAGCCATTTGATTTCTTCTTTTACTTTTGCCGGAGGTAGATTTCTGCTAAGATGAATGGTTAAATCAAAAGCTCCCTGAAATCTTGTTTGAATAGTAATTCTGTAAATTGATTTATCTGATCTCGATTCCAGATTGCTAATCCATATTCCTCCCGGCAGAATATCATCGAGCCGAATTAAAAATCCTCTTGAGAACATGAATACTGCTTCCCTCAAAACAGCAGTTTTTGACAGAGCATTTTTAATTCTTTGCCTGTCATCCGGGTCGATACCTTCTTCAAAAGAAATTACATCTTCCCAGTTATATTCATCACCTGTTTCAAGATCGATTGCTATTTTACTATTCGCACCAAGCCATTCTCTGAAACCAACAGTCAGTGAGTCAAGACTTGAATCAGCAAATTTTTTTATTCCTGCGTTATCTTCAAGTGTGGCAATACGCAGCAAAAATCTTCTTATTCTTCTGAATAGCTGCGGATGTGTTACTCCGTAAGCTGTTATCAATTCAAAATAATGAACGAAATTAGTTTGTTCAACCGAATCATCTTTATTTAATGTATTTACTTCACTGGAAATAAAATTTTCGATTGTCTCTAATCTTTTTTCTCCTTTTGAATTAACGGCGATGTGATGTGCGAGTTCAGAGTTAAGAATAAAATTATCCGCAATTAAAAATGAGTTGAACAGTTCGCCGAAATTTCTTTCATCAGACCCCCTGATGATTGATGTGAATTGTTTTCGTTTCAGGTCGGTGCTGTATATCAGATTCGTTCTTGAAAGAAGATTGAGAACCAGGCGGTAGTGCAGATTTTTTGGATCGTCGAGTATCTTGTTAAAATATTCTATTGCCTTAAATGAAATATTCGTATCATCAGACAAAAATAAATTGTAAGCGATGTGTATAGCGAGCAGAGAGTATTCTGAAGATTTTGTGATCTTATGAAATATGATGATATCTTTCTCAACAGCATGAGGCTTTTCAGCCATTGAATGAAACACGATTTGAGTTGTCTCTTTAATTTGCCGGTTCCACTGAACAATATAAACGCCTGTAAAATTTGTCAGTTCGTTGTTCCCGATCCACAGCAAAGGGTCAATAAAAAAAGTTTGAAGATCAATGAAATGAGATTTAATCGAATAATTAAAACTTCCGATTCTGAAAATATTTTTTTCTTCTTTTTTTGAAATCGTCAATGATAAGTTGAGCTTTGGAATGGAAATGCTTCTTTCATCAGAAACAACGTCTCTTCCAAGACATCCTTTTTCCCGTAAAAACCAATTTGGGATTTTAACTTCGGTTGTACCGACATAAACACTCGTTTCATTTTTAACATACATCGAATCGATGAGTTCTAAAAAATTATTTTCGATGACTTTCCTTTTGTATGTATGCTTTGGAGTTAACTCACCGTGTTTATCATCAAACTCACGATCGATCAATCTGAAATCAAGTATTCTCTCAAAAGGTGCAAGAAATTTATTTACAGAAACTATCAGTGAGGAAAAATATTCCTGCTTCTGTTTGTCATCCATATTATTCAGAATTGAACTATCATTTTGAAAGTTTGGATAGATGAGCACTGTGTTGAATGGTCTGTGATCACCAACGAGAAAAACCTGCCTTATGTTTTCAAAATCCCGGAATAGATTTTCAATCTTCTGAGGGGCAACAGTTTCACCCCGGATATTTTTGTATATCTCTTTCTTCCGATCAACGATCTCGATGAAACCATCTTCATCCATTTTCATAACATCGCCGGTAGGAAGCCAGCCATCTTCAGTGAAAGTTTCTTTGTTATCAATATCATAGTAACCAGGCATTACATACGGACCTTTAACAAGAATTTCACCATCATCACCGAGCTTAATTTCTATACCGGGCAAAGCTTTACCGAGTGAATTTGGTTTGTATCTTTTCCATGGTGTCATTGTAATTCCACCAGTTGCTTCTGTCATTCCAAAACCGCTCATCAATTCAACTCCATATTTCTGGAAGAACTGGAAAATATCCGGAGACAAATATCCTGCGGCAGATAATCCCCATTTCAATTCTCCTCCGGTTGCTTTGTCTAATTCATCTTTTATTTTTTGGTGTTCGTCGAGTTCAATATCAACTTTACTTGTGATGTATTCATAAAGCTGCATCCATTTTTTAGGAATACTGATGAATACAGTTGGTTTGGTAAGCTGCATATTTGAAATCATTGCTTCAACCGATGGATTTTCGAGGAAACAATATTCTGCAGCCCAGAAAACACAACCGGTCATTTCAAGATATCTGCCAAAAGTATGATAGAGCGGAAGAAAGCAAATAAATCTGTCTTCATCACCGATTTCAGGAATTGCCATTGCGCGGCAGAATCTTTTATAAACAATATTCATCTGGGAGAACATTATTCCTTTTGGTTCACCGGTTGTGCCCGATGTGTACATAATAGTTGCAAGATCATCAGTTCTACGTTCAAATGTAGCCGATGTTTCTTTAGATGAATCCAGAAATTCTTCAAAACTGATAACCCAATCCTCACTTGAATTTCCTTCGAGAAGTATTACAATTTTCAGTTCCGGCAGTTCATTCTTTATAGATTTAATTTTTGAAAGCTGTTTTTCATCGTGAGCAATTAATACAGAGGCTTTACTTTGTTGAAGTATGAATCGAATATGTTCAGTAACAGAATTTCCGGGAATCATCACATTGACAATTCCACCAGTCAGGCAGGCAAGATCAAGCAAAGCCATTTCAAGACAATTCTCAAGAAGGAAAGCAACCTTCTCTTCTTTTGTTATTATTTGATAAAGGGAATTACGATAAGAGTTTATAATTTTCACTGACGTTTCCCAGGAATATTCTTTTACCGAATTTCCATTTATAACTTTGAAAAGAGTTTTCTTTCCGTAATCTCTTAATCTCTGATCGAATAATATTTTTGTAGTGTAATTGCTTTTAACAATCAATTCGCGTATCAAAGACTCCCATCTTCCGTCAGAGCCGGACCTTAACTGTTTTTCATCGTAGATTCTTCTTAACAGAGAAGGGAAGCGGAAAAGGTTTAAATATTCGTGAATTAGTGGCTTAAGATTTTGATTGTACTTTTCAGACTCATTAACGAGAAATTCTCCAAACAGATAAAATGTTTCAGAATCAACATCACCCATAAATTGTTTTGCAAAATCTGGCTGTGCGGCAGCCACAAAAATTTTATGAAGTGCTTCTGCCTCATCAACACTCAAACTTCTTTTTGCAAGAGGAATTTGTTTTAAAGTTTCGGCAAATGCATCAAGCTGTTCGCTCAAATCTTTTTTATTTCGGTGATCTATCCCTTTTGGTAATGAAGTCAGTACGGATATAAATTTTTCAGCAACTGAAATTATATTATCTAAAATGCTGCCGGCTATTGTGAGAGGATTATGCTTATCTTCCACTATTCTTTAGAACTTAATTATTTGAAATAGTTACATTAAAATATGAATTTTAGAAAGAATAGTTTTGATAGTAAAGACAGTATTTAAGAGGATATTTTAGTCTGCAATAACGTCAAACCTTTCGATGAATACACCGTTTTTGTCGCACGACATTTTACATATTCTGGCAAGTTTAGTCGGAAACAGTTACAGATGTGTAAATTGAAGCGAAATAAAATTTCATATTTGCCAACCCTCAACTATTAGTTGTTGGCATACTATTTACAAATAAGATTTAATTAAAATTATAAATCTGAAAAAAATTAAGCGAGGTATCCAGGTGGAAAACGCTAACAACTTTAATAAGATCAGTGTCTGGGATGAAGATGCAGCAAGACACATTCTTGCACGATCACTGTTTGGTTATAATAAACAGGATGTTGAATTTGCACTTTCGCATACATTAGATGATTTTGTAGATAACTTTCTTCTTGCAAATCAACCCACACCACCGCAGCCTGCTGATTGGGTAAATTATCCTACCAATGAAAACACTACTGAACGAACAAGAGAATTAATTTATTGGTGGTACAACCTGATGATTACACAGGGCTATTCTCTTCGCGAAAAAATGGTTCTCTTCTGGCATAATCACTATGTAAGCGAAGTTTCTAAAGTAAGTTTGCCGCAAAGAATGTACTGGCAGAATAAATTACTTCGTGATTATGCAATGGGGAATCTTATTGATTTTACAAAAGCTGTTACTATCGATCCCGCAATGCTGATTTATCTTGATGGAATACGAAACAGAAAAGGTGCACCGAATGAAAATTATGCAAGAGAGTTGATGGAACTATTTACTCTTGGAATCGGCAACTATACAGAACAGGACATACAGGAAGCTGCAAGAGCGCTAACAGGATGGCAGGTAGATGGTCTTACTTCATATTTTAATGCAACCCGATTTGATGATGGCACAAAAACATTTTTAGGTCAGACTGGAAATTTTATTCACACCGATGTTGTTGATATAATTTTTACTCAGCCTGCTGCCGCGGTTTTTTTCAGCAGAGAGCTTTACCATGAATTTATGCACGTTGCCGTTGATGAACCCAGTGTTCAAACAATGGCGCAGATTCTGCGCGAAAATAATTATGAACTGAAGCCGGTACTTTCCACTTTACTTAAGTCAGTAATGTTTCATACAAACGAAGTAAGGGGTGCAAAAATTAAAAGCCCGACAGAGTTATTGCTCGGTCCGATGCGTCAATTTAATGTGGGAACTCCTGACTTTGTTTATGTCAGACAAGTTGCTTCTCAGATTAAGCAGGAACTTTTCTCTCCACCGAATGTAAGCGGCTGGGATGGAGATAAAGTATGGATTAACACAACATCACTTCCTGCAAGGAATATTTATACAGATGCTGTTATTAATGGTAAGAAACCGGGAGGAGAAGATTTAACATTTCAATTAAACCTTGTTGAATATGCAAGAACTTTTCCAAGCGCTGAAGATGCTGTTCAGCTAATAGCAGATATTTCAAAAATATTTTTACAATATCCGTTAAGTGATAACAGGAAGGAATATCTGTTAACTACACTACTTGATGGTGCAGAGGTTTATGATTGGTCAACTTCCGATCCGCAAGCTGAGAATAGGTTGAAACTATTTTTCAAAGCTTTAATGAGATTATCAGAATACCAACTTTCATAATCAGGAAGACAATTATGGACAGAAGATCATTTTTAAGAAATTTAGGATTAGTTGCAGGTGCCGGTACTGTTTCCATGGCGCTTGGTAATATTCCAATCAGAGCTTTTTCAAGATCGTTTCTGAATATTCAGGCAGTCAACGGAAAAGTTATAGTTTTGTTGCAATTAAGTGGAGGTAATGACGGTCTTAATACAATAATTCCTATGGAGGATAGTTTATATTATAATGCCCGACCTTCTTTAGGAATCAGAAAAGAAGATGTAATTAAATTGAATAATCTTACTGGCATGCATCCATCACTTCAACCACTTAAGGCTATGTATGATGACGGTATGGTAGCAATAATGCAGAATGTTGGCTACGCAAGTCCTGACAGATCACATTTCAGAGCAACAGATATTTGGCTGAGTGCTTCTGATTCAAATGTAGTAATTGATGACGGCTGGGTTGGCAGATATCTGGCAAAAGTTTTGCCAGACCACAATCCGATAAATCCTGAACATCCAATGGCTATACAAATCGGATCTACACAATCAGCATTACTTGAATGTACCTGCCAGGGTACTATGGGAATTTCATTTGAGAGTCCGAATCAATTTTACCAGTTGATAAACGGAAGTACTGCTGATAACGATCCGCCGCCGGATACAATTGCAGGTAATCAACTAAAATATATTAAAGAAATTGCTGCGCTGTCAATTCGTTATGCACAGATAATAAAAGAGAAAGCAGATGCAGTAGAAAACAAAGCCACCTATCCAAACACCCGGTTGGCAAGACAACTTGCAATTGTTGCAGAACTAATTGCTGGCGGGCTTGAAACCCCGGTTTATCTTACTTCAATTGGCGGTTTTGACACACATGCAAATCAGGCTGGCGGACATGCTAATTTGCTTACTACTGTTGCACAGGCTATTGAAGCATTTCAAACTGATTTGAAACTTCTGGGAATTGAAAAAAGAGTTGTGTTGATGACTTTTTCAGAGTTTGGAAGACGAGTTAATCAAAATGGAAGCGGAGGTACTGATCACGGAACCGCAGCACCACTTTTCATTATCGGAAGAAATGTATTCGGAGGTGTTTATGGAAATAATCCTGACCTGGCTGATCTTGATAACAATGGTGATATCAAATTCAAATATGATTTCCGACAACTTTATGCAACTTTGCTTACTCAGCAATTAGGAATGCCGATTGAACGAATGCCGGAAGTACTGATGAGAGATTTTGATACGCTTCCATTAATTTCAGAGAAGGCTGGAAATCTTTCAGGTCCATCAGTCTTTCATCTTGAACAGAATTATCCGAACCCGTTTAATCCAGCGACAACTATTAGCTACTATTTGAGAATTCCACAGGCTGTAAGGTTAGATATATTTTCATCCGCGGGTGACAAGGTAGCAACGCTTGTTAATGCTTACCAGGAAACCGGAAATTATGAAGTTCAGTTTGATGGCAGAAGTTACTCAAGCGGAGTTTATTTCGCACGGCTTGATACCGGCGGAACAAGCAAGACAATTAAGATGATGATGATAAAATAAAAACAACAATATCACTAGTACCCTGAAGGCGATTCAAATGAGTCGCCTTTTTTTATAATAAATTTCATTGAATCAATTCAGATAATAATTATCTATATTAACGCAATTGATTTCCATTTAGTGAGGTCTCTATGAGAATGAAAATAATTGTTATATCCACACTCTTTTTATTGTTCGCAATAATCGCCGTGCAAAATGTAAAAACTGTTGAGTTTAATTTTTTGTTTTGGCCGGTAGATGCGCCATTAATTATAATGCTTGTTGTGATTTTTATATTAGGATTGGTGATCGGATTAATTTTCAGTAGTAATTATGAACGTAAAAAGAGGAAACAAGAAACCACAATTCAGCCCAAAAAAGAAGGAAATGACCCAAAATCAAATAGCTCACTTACTAAATAGGGTAAATAAATAGTTGCTTTTGTAATTGGTTAAATAAACGTATCTTTGAATGTCCTTATTCGCCCTTTTTGGGCGATTTTTGTTTGTATGAATCAGAATATTGAAAATATACGCGAAATTGCACACCGGGTTGCCGAACAGAATAAACTTTTACTGATTGAATTGATTGTTCGTGGTTCTGAATCCAGTCGCGTGATAGAAGTTTTCATCGATGGAGAAAATAATATTACGGCAGATCAATGTGCATTAGTAAGCAGCGAGATAAGTAAACAGATTGATGAAAAGGAATTACTGAAATCTTATCGTCTTGATGTTTCCTCTCCGGGAGTTGATAGACCATTGCTCCATTTGAAGCAATATCCAAAACATCTGAACAGGTTATTTGAAATTGAGTTTGGTTCATCAGCTGAACCAACAAAATTTAAAGGAAAACTTATTTCTGTAGAAGATGAAATTCTGACTTTTCAATCAAATAAAGAAATTAAAATAAAATTCCAGGACATTTTAAAAGCAAAAGTATTAATAAGTTTTAATTAGAGGAGATCTACTTAAATGAATCGCGAAATAGTTGAATCTTTCGCCGATATGGTAAAGATGAAAGGCATTGATAAAGATGTGCTTGCAGGCATACTGGAAGAAGTGTTTACTCTTTTAGTAAGAAAAAAATACGGTGAGGAAGCTCGTTGTGATGTTGTTGTTAATATGGACCGTGGTGATATTGAAATTTATCTCGAAAGACAAATTGTTGATGAAGTAATTGATCCAGGTACTCAGATCAGCATTGAAGATGTAAATAAAAAAGGAAATGAAGATGATCTTGATGTTGGTGAAGATTACGTTGAAAAGATTGCACTTGCTTCTCTCGGAAGAAGATTGATTACACTTGCGAAGCAAAGTCTTAATCAAAAAATAAGAGAAATTGAAAAAGATATTGTTTACAATGAATATAAAGAACTTGTTGGTGAAATTGTTGTTGGAGATATCTATCAGATCAGAAAAAGTGATATTCTTATCAATCATAATAAAAACGAATTGATGCTTCCGCGCGATGAACAGATTCCGTATGAAAAATATAAGAAAGGTGAAACAATACGAGCTATCGTAAAAGAAGTTAGAAAAACCGGAAGCGGTCCTCAGATAATTGTTTCAAGAGCTGATAATATGTTCCTGCGAAGATTATTTGAAATTGAAATTCCGGAAATTTATGATGGCATAATTGATATTAAAGGAATTGCACGCGAACCCGGTGAAAGAGCAAAAGTTGCCGTTGAATCTCAGGATGCAAGAATTGATGCAGTAGGTGCTTGTGTCGGTATGAAAGGAGTAAGAATTCACGCAATAGTAAGAGAATTGAACAATGAAAACATTGACGTTGTTAATTACGCAGAAGATCCTACATTATACATTCAAAGATCATTGGCACCTGCAAAAATTAAGCAGGTAGAGGTGGATGAAGAAACTAAGAAGGCGATTGTTACTGCTGATTCAGATCAGGTTTCATTAATAGTTGGAAGAAATGGTGTTAATATCAGACTTGCGATGAAACTTACCGGCTTCGAGATAGATGTTCTTCGTGAGCAAAAAGCCTTTGAAGAATATGAAGAAGATATCGAGCTCATTGATCTGAAAGAAGAACTCGGCGAAGAGGTTTATACTACGTTGATCAATAACCGTTATGATACTGCTCTTGAAGTATTAACTGCAGGCGCACAGAAACTAATGGAAATTGAAGGCTTTGATGAGGAAAAAGCAAACGGTATAATTGAATTGATAAAAGCTCAATTTGAGGAAGAAGAATAAAAACACTAATCTACATTTATGGCTGATACCAAAGAAAAGAAAATAAGACTTTATAAACTTGCAACAGAATATAATCTTTCCGTTGATTCACTGGTTGAATTTCTGAACAGTAAAGGATTCAAGGTTAAAAATCATATGTCTCTTCTTGAAGAAGATATGATTACTGCTATAAATACAAATTATAAAAAAGAGATCGAGAAAGCCGAGACTCATTATAAAAAGATAGCTGAGTTTCATAAAAAACGTACTGAAAGAGCTAATAAGGATGAAGAAAAGCCAGCTGAAATTCCCGAAGTAACACTTCAAACCGAAGCTGCTGAAGCTGATACAATCATTAAAGCAACAGAAAAAGCAGTTGAAGAAGTTGTACAAATTGAATCCAAAAAGAAAGTTGGAGAGCAAACGGCTGAACTTCCGGAAGAAAAAACAGAGCTAATTTCAGAAGCTAAAGATGAAAAAGAAAAAGAGAATAGGATCCCTAAAGCAAAAGGGTTAACTGTTATTGGGAAAATTGATCTTGATGCTAAGAAAAAGAAAGAACCTGCCAAAACTGAAGAAACTAAACCGAAATCTGAAGCTGAAGGAAAGACAGAAGAAGACACCAAGAAAAAACGAAAACCCAGAATTAAAAAGAAAAAAGTTGAAAGCAATGTTGAGGACACACCGGAAGCTAAAAAGAAGAAACGAGTAAGACGATTTGAAGTAGATGATCGGGAAGTTAAAGAAGCAATAAGAAAAACTATGCTAAGTATGGATGATATTTCAGCACCCGGCAGAGCAATAGTACGAAAAAGAAAGCGAAGAGAAAGAGAAGCTCTTGAAGAAAAAAGACTTGAGGAAAAATCGCTTGCCGGTAAAAAACTGAAAGTGAATGAGTATATCTCTGTTAGCGAACTTGCAAATTTGATGAACGTCCCGGTAAGTGATGTAATTACCAAATGTATTGAACTTGGTTTGATGGTTTCAATCAATCAGAGACTGGATGTTGAAACTATTACTCTCGTTGCTGATGAATTTGAATTTGATATTGAACTGCAGGAAGAGTACACCTCCGATGCAGTTGAAGATAATGAAGATGAACAGGAAGAACTTCAACCAAGACCACCTGTGGTTACGATAATGGGTCATGTGGATCATGGAAAAACTTCTTTGCTTGATTATATAAGAAGAACAAATGTAGTAGCCGGTGAGTCTGGTGGTATTACTCAGCATATCGGTGCGTATAAAGTAGATTTAGATAATGGTCGTTCAATAACATTCCTTGATACGCCTGGTCACGAAGCATTTACAGCAATGCGTGCTCGTGGTGCTCAGTTAACTGATATTGTTGTGCTCGTTGTAGCCGCAGATGATGCTGTTATGCCGCAAACAATTGAAGCGATCAATCATGCACAAGCCGCAGGTGTTCCGATTATTGTTGCGATTAATAAAATTGATAAGCCTGGTGCTAATCCTGAAAGGTTAAAGCAGCAGCTTGCGGATAGAAATATTCTCGTTGAAGAATGGGGCGGGAAATATCAGTCAGTTGAAATATCAGCCAAGCATGGAACAAATATCGAACAATTGATGGAAAAAATTCTGCTTGAAGCCGAAATACTTGATCTAAAAGCAAACCCGGAAAGATTAGCCCGAGGAGTTGTTGTTGAATCTGAACTTGATAAGGGAAGAGGAATTACCGGAACTATCCTTGTTCAAAAAGGAACTTTACGGATTGGCGATCCTTTTATTGCCGGTATATATCAGGGCAAAGTCCGCGCAATGTTTGATGAAAGAGGAAACAAAGTAGCTGAAGCTCCTCCTGCGACTCCAGTTCTTGTTCTTGGTTTTGAAGGCCCGCCGCAGGCTGGTGATTCTTTTGTTGTTGTTGAATCTGAAAGAGTTGCAAGAGACATAGGAATTAAAAGACAGCAGCTCAAACGTGAACAAGATCAAAAACAGATTCATCATCTTACACTTGATGAAGTGGCAAAACAAATCAGCATCGGTGGAGTTAAAGAACTTCCGCTTATTGTGAAAGGTGATGTTGATGGATCCGTTGAAGCACTTGCGGATTCATTGTTAAAACTTTCGACTCAGGAAGTAATTGTAAAAGTAATTCATAAAGGTGTTGGTGGAATTTCCGAAAGTGACGTACTTCTTGCGGACGCTTCGCAAGCAATTATTATTGGTTTTCACGTCAGACCAAATCTGAATGCAAGAAAGCTTGCGGAGAAGCAGCATGTTGACATTCGTCTCTATAGTGTAATTTATAGTGCGATCAACGAAGTGAAATCAGCGTTGGAAGGTTTGTTGTCACCGATTATTTCCGAAGAGGTAACTGCTACACTTGAGGTTAGAGATACTTTCAAGGTACCAAAATTCGGCACTGTTGCCGGATGTTATGTGCTTGAAGGAAAAATAGCACGAAGTAATAAAATAAGACTAATCAGAGAAGGCATAGTTATTTTTGATGGTGATATAGGCACTCTTAAAAGATTTAAAGATGATGTAAGGGAAGTTGATTCAGGTTATGAATGCGGATTAAATATTGCCAATTATAATGATGTAAAAATAGGTGACATAATAGAAGCCTATAAGTTGATCGAAACAAAGAAAACTCTGGCTTAATAATTTAACATTCTGTAAAACCAGCAAAAAAATGTCCTCACATAGAATAGATAAAGTTGAACAATTAATTAAAGAAGAAATAAGCTACATTTTGCTTCATAAAATGCAGGGCGATGATCTTGGCTTTATCACTATAACAGATGTAAAAGTCAGTGCAGATTTAAAGATCGCAAAAATTTATCTCTCCGTACTTCAAAAGGAACGAAGAGATTTTGTCCTGAACAAAATAAACCTGAGACTTGGACACATCAGAACAGAACTTGCTCACAGGATCAGAATTAAATTTGTGCCCGAACTTAAATTTTTTATTGATGATACGCTCGATTATGTTGAAAAGATTGAAGGATTGATAAATGAAATCCACAAGCAGAATAATAACAAATCTAACACTTAATCTTCCTGAGGTTAATTTTTCAGAGGGCGAAATTATTTTAATTGATAAACCATCCGGTCCAACTTCATTTCAGATTGTCAACAGGATCAGAAAAATAATTGATGTGAAGAAGGTTGGTCATTCAGGCACCTTGGATCCGAATGCAAGCGGCTTAATGATCATCTGCACTGGTAAGAAAACGAAAGTAATGGATAGCTTTATAAATCTGAACAAGTCATATTCAGGTATTATTAAATTGGGTTTAACTTCTCCTTCGATGGATATGGAGACTGAATGCACTGAAATTCCGATCCCTGAAAATATTGATGAAAATGAAATTCTTGATGTAAGGAATAGCTTTCTTGGAGAAATTGAACAGATACCACCGATGTTTTCCGCAGTTAAAATAAACGGAAAAAAACTTTATGACTTTGCAAGAAAAGGAAAATCAATCGAGCGCGAACCAAGAAAAATTTTTATTGAACGTTTTGACATCACAAAAATAAAATTACCAGAGATTTATTTTTCGATTACTTGCTCTAAGGGAACTTTCATTCGGGTTATTGCCGATGACTTTGGAAAAAAACTACACACAGGTGCAATTTTGACTGAACTCAGGAGAATTGGTATCGGAAATTTTCGCGTTGAAGATGCAATTACTCTTGAAACATTTTCGAATAATTTTCAGATGAATTCAATATTGAAATGATAACTAATTCATCGGACAAACATCTGGCTAAAGTTTTTATTTCGGATTGGATTAATTTAAATTTGAACCCTTTTTAAAAAGCTGTTTAAGATGAGGATAATAAAAGATTTAGCAGAAATAAAAAGGGACGAAAAGAGTGTGATAACTCTCGGAACATTTGACGGGTTTCATCTTGGTCATCAGCAGATAGTTCAGGAAGTAATCCGGAAATCACGACTAATTGGAGGAAGAAATTTTCTGCTGACTTTTGATCCTCACCCGAGAAAAGTAATTCCGGGAAGAAATGATATTAAACTTCTGAGTACTCTTGATGAGAAAGTTAAAATTTTGGAGCAGCTTGGACTGGAAAATCTTTTCGTAATTAAATTCACGAGTGAATTTTCAAAACAGCCACCCGAAGAATTTGTAAAAAAATATCTTGTAAATGGAATTGGATTGAGCGAAATTGTAATTGGATATGATCATCACTTCGGGAAAGGAAGAGACGGAAACTTTGAAATTTTAAAGGAGCTTGGAAAGAAGTTTAGTTTTCATGTTACTGTCGTACCGGAATTTAGTGTTGATGGAGAAACTGTCAGCAGTACAAAAATCAGGAATGTACTTCTTCAGGGAGATGTAATAACTGCGGCTAAAATGCTCGGCAGATTTTATTCTTTCAAAGGGAAAATTGTCCGTGGTGATGGACGAGGAAAACAACTCGGTTTCCCCACAGCAAATATCTCTATTGATAGTGAGGATAAACTTATACCGGCAAAAGGCATTTATGCTGCTGAATGTATTGTTGAAAACGAAAAACACTTTGGATTGCTGAGTCTTGGAAGCAGACCCACTTTTCACGATAACGGAACTGTAATTCCGGAATTTTATATATTCGATTTTGACAACGATATTTATGACAAAATTATGCAGGTGAATCTGGTGGAAAGAATAAGAGACGAAGAAAAATTCAATACTGTGGATGATTTGATTATCCAGATGAAAAATGATGAAAAAATTGGAAGACAAATTTTAAACAAAATAATTAATTAATTCTGGTTCATTCATTCTGAATGATTGACTCTGGGATTATATCGTATAACTAATATTAAGGATTAATAAAATGACCAAACAAGAAAAAGCCGATATCATTAAACAATATGGCGGGAATCAAAAAGATTCTGGTAAAACAGAAGTTCAGGTTGCTCTTTTAACAAAAAGAATTAATGACCTGACAGATCACTTTAATAAACATGCAAAAGATCATCACTCAAGAAGAGGTCTGATGATGATGGTTGGTAAAAGAAGAAGACTTCTTGATTATCTCACAAAGAAAGATATTGAGAGATACAGAGCGATAATTAAAGATTTGAACATAAGAAAGTAGGAAATTTGAAATGATAATTAAAAAGGAAGTTGAAATAGGTGGTAAAATATTCTCCATAGAAACAGGGAGATATGCAAGACAGGCAAATGGTGCTGTAATGGTTCGTTATGGTGATACTATGGTTCTTGTTACCGCAGTTGCAACAAGCGAAGCGGTTGAAGGTCAGGACTTCTTTCCTCTGCAAGTTGAATACAGAGAAAAAACATCAGCCGCAGGAAAAATTCCCGGTGGATTTATTAAACGCGAAGGAAGACCAACTGAAAAAGAAATTTTAAGTTCCAGGTTAATAGACAGACCGATCAGACCTCTTTTCCCCGAAAGTTTCATGAATGAAACTCAGGTTATTGCTTTTGTGCTTTCGTACGATGGCGAAAATGATGCTGATGTTCTTGCTGCAGTTGGTGCTTCAGCAGCTCTTACAATTTCTGATATTCCATTTGATGGACCAATTGCAGAAGTACGTGTTGGCAGAATTGATGGACAATTTATCGTAAATCCAACTCACGCCGAAATTGAACAAAGCGATCTCGAACTTGTTGTAGCCGGAACCAGTGATTCCATTATTATGGTTGAAGGTGAATCAAAAGAAGTGAGTGAAAATGATTTATTAAGTGCACTTCGTTTTGCTCAGACCGAAATTCAAAAGCTTGTTGATCTTCAAATTCAATTACGAAAAGAAGCTGGCAAAATAAAGTGGGAAATAAAAGAAAACGAAATTGATCCTGAATTAAAAAAGGAAGTGCTGGAAATTGCCGGCGAAAAATTCAGAGATATAGTTCATTCAGTTCTCACAAAAGAAGAAAGATCATCAAAAAACAAACAGCTTCAGGATGAAGTAAATGCAGCTCTTGCGGAAAGATTTCCTGAACAGGAAAAGCTAATCGGTTCAATTCTTCACGATCTTGAAAAAGAATTAATGAGAGAAAGAATTCTGTCTGAAGGAATCCGCCTTGATGGACGAAACACAACTCAAATCAGACCAATAACTATCGAGCTTGGAATATTACCGCGAACACACGGCTCATCATTATTTACAAGGGGCGAAACGCAAAGCTTAACAACTATAACTCTTGGTACAAAAAACGATGAACAGATAATTGATGGTCTTCGTGAAGAATACACAAAACGATTTATGCTACACTATAATTTTCCACCATTCAGTGTTGGTGAGGTTGGAAGAATGACCGGAGTTGGACGAAGAGAAATCGGACATGGCAATCTAGCTGAAAGAGCATTAAAGATGGTTTTTCCGGGTGAAGAAATTTTTCCTTACACTGTGCGCGTCATTTCTGATATTCTGGAATCAAATGGTTCATCTTCTATGGCAACGGTTTGTGCTGGTTCACTTGCTATGATGGATGCAGGAATTGGCATAAGTAAAAGTGTCGCTGGTATTGCTATGGGATTAGTAAAAGAAGGTGACCGTTACGCAATTCTATCTGATATACTTGGCAATGAAGATCATCTCGGCGACATGGATTTTAAAGTCGCTGGAACAACAAATGGAATAACAGCATTCCAAATGGATATAAAAATTCAGGGAATATCTTTTGAGATAATGGAAAAAGCTTTACAACAGGCTCGTGAAGGCAGAGTTCATATTCTCGGAATAATGAATCAGGCTATTGAAAACCCACGCGAACAACTTTCTGAATTTGCACCAAGATTAATTTCTATGAAAGTAGAGCAGGATCAAATCGGATTGATAATTGGTCCCGGTGGAAAAACTATCCAGGGTATGCAGCGTTTGTTCGGCGTTGAGATTAATATTGAAGAAGACGGAACAGTAAATATTGCTTCACCAAATAAAGAAAATGCCGTAAATTGCAAAGAGTACATCAAAAAGATGACTGCTACTCCTGAGATTGGTGAAACATACGATGGTGTTGTTACAAAGCTTATGGATTTCGGTGCGTTTGTTGAAATTCTTCCGGGAAAAGAAGGACTTCTTCATATATCCCAGATTGACAACAAAAGAGTTGAAAAAGTAAGTGATTACTATAAAGTCGGTGATAAAGTAAAAGTAAAACTGCTGAAAATTGAAAATGGTAAATTTTCTCTCAGCAGAAAAGAATTATTAAAAGAAGAAGGCAAGAAGGATAAAGCTCCGGCGAACTGACAGCCTTTAAATATTATTTATTTTCATTTAATGAATTATTTATAATCAATTTTAGTTGAAAAACTCAATATGCAATTTGAAATATTTCTATTCAATTTAGTTATTGCTTTGATCTGTCTGAATTTTTCTATCAGACAGGAACGATTGCATAAGAGCCTCATATTTATTAAAAGATTTTCGATGAAATATATTTTTTCATCAAGCGAGATTATACCAAATGGTAAAAGAAATTATTATCAATTCTGCTTCCACGCAAACACGTGTTGCTATTACGGAAGATGGAAACTTAGTCGACTTCTTTGTAGACTACCCTGAAAACCGCCGAATGGTTGGTGACATATATCTCGGAAGAATTGCAAGAGTTCTTCCCGGAATTCGTGCTGCATTTATTGACGTCGGAATGAAACACGATGCATTTTTGCATTTCTCAGATATTGGCGAACGGACTCAGCAGCTTCAGGATATGCTCGGTGACGAAGATTCAGATACTGACGATGATGACGAAGATGAATCAAACGGATCAGTTCCAGCCAGAGCCAAACCGGAAATAAAAAAAACCGAACCTCAAATCCCCACACTCAAAAAAGGACAGGAAATTCTTGTTCAGATAATTAAAGAACCGGTTAATAATAAAGGAGTGCGTGTAACTTCATCCGTTTCTCTTCCCGGCAGATTTTGTGTGCTTCTTCCGTACGATAATAAAGTTGGAATATCAAAAAAGATTTATGATTTCCGCGAACGAAAAAGATTAAGATCAATAGCAAGACAGATTGTTTCGGATAATTATGGATTGATAATAAGAACAGTAGCACAAAATCAGCCAGAAGATAGTCTTAAAGATGATTTGAAAAACCTGATGAAAACCTGGGAAAAAATTGAGAAAGAATCAAAATCTCAAACACCGCCGGCATTGGTTTATCAGGATTTGAATACGACAGTAAGCGTTATTCGTGATCTTTTCAACTCTGATATTTCCAAAATATTTGTTGACTCAAAAAAACTTCACAGGGAAATTAAAAATTATCTGGAGCTTGTTCAGCCGGCGATAGCTGAAAAAGTTGAACTTTACAAATCCACTTATGGAATATTCAACACTTTCAAAATTGAAGAGCAGATAAAAACGCTGATGGGAAGAAAGGTTCCTCTCCCAAGCGGTGGTTATCTGATTATTGAGCATACAGAAGCAATGGTTGTTATTGATGTTAATAGCGGAAAGTATGCGAAGAGTAAAGATCAGGAATCAAACTCACTCAAAACAGATCTTGAAGCTTCAAGAGAAATTGCACGTCAGTTACGATTACGCGATATCGGTGGGATTATTGTTATTGATTTCATTGATTTGGAAGATGATAAAAATCGAAAAAAAGTTTATGATGAATTAAAAAAAGAATTCAGAAAAGACAGAGCAAAAGTATCAATTTTACCAATGTCAGATTTTGGATTGATTCAAATTACCAGACAGAGAATCAGGCAAAACATTGTTCAGGCAATTAAAGAAGTATGTCCGGAATGTCATGGAACTGGACTGTTAACAAAAAGCTCGCATCTTGTTTACGATCTCGAAAGCTGGTTAAGAAAATTCAGAAGAAAATCTCGTGAACGGAGTATAATCATAAAGAGCCATCCTTCTACTGCTGCAAAAATCAGGGACGGTAAAATAAAGTCATTGTTCAAATTACAGCTTAAATATTTTGTTAAAATAACTATAAAAGAAGATGCTTCAATTTCACCGGATACTTTTGAATTCTTCTCAGCAAAAACAGGACGTGACTTAACACAGGAATTTGATTAGTTTTAAATTATTTATTATTCAAAAATCAGAATAAATTCTGAAAATTATTCCAAAATATTTTGATGGGGCACAAAGATGAAAAAAACTACATTCAATAATATTCATAAAAAACTTGGGGCAAAATTAGTTGAATTTGCTGGCTATGAAATGCCGATTCAGTATTCATCCATTATTGCAGAACATAAAGCAGTGCGTAATTCAGTCGGAGTTTTTGATGTATCGCACATGGGTGAAGTATTCATCACAGGTGATAAAGCTCTTGAGTTTGTTCAGCACATTACCACTAATGACGCTTCAAAATTAATTCCCGGAAGAGTTCAGTATTCAGCAATGTGTTATCCGGATGGCGGTATTGTTGACGACCTGCTTGTCTATAAAATTTCAGACAAAGAATTTCTACTTGTTATAAACGCATCCAATATTGAAAAAGATGTAAACTGGATGAAAGAGAACAACAAGTTTGGAGTAAAAATTGACAATAGAAGCGATGAATATTCTTTGCTTGCTGTGCAAGGTCCGAATTCAGGCGAAGTCATCAAAAAATTAGTTGCAAAAATGCCGGATCTCGAATACTATCATTTCACCAACGGAAAAATAGCAGGTATTGATATGATAATTTCAAGAACCGGATATACTGGTGAACTTGGTTATGAACTTTATTTTATCGGTGACGTTAATCAGGCTGAAAAAGTCTGGGAAGAAATTTTCAGAGCCGGTAAAGAATTCGATATACAACCTGTTGGACTCGCTGCCCGTGATTCGCTGCGTCTGGAAATGGGTTATTGCTTATACGGAAACGATATTGATCAAACCACCAATCCAATTGAAGCCGGTTTAGGTTGGATTACGAAAACTGATAAAGAAAATTTTATTGGAAAAGAAATAATTCAAAAAGTAAAACAAGAAGGTCCGGGCAGAAAATTAGTCGCGATGATTTCTGACGAAAAAACTTTTCCAAGACACGGTTATGAAATAATTTCGGAAGGAAAAAAGGTTGGTCATATTACCAGCGGAACTGTAAGCCCTGTTTTGGAAAAGCCAATTGCACTTGGCTATGTTGATAAACCATTTAACTCTCCGGGAAATAATGTGGTATTTAAAATTCGAGACAAAGAAATTCCGGCTGTAGTAACTAAACTTCCATTTGTAAAAAAGTAAAATAAAAATGAAACTTGACGTTCTGTTTTCACCAGTTCAGGCAGATGAGCTTTACTTTACGGGTAAGACTACTATTGTGATTGATGTTCTTCGGGCATCAACAACAATTACAACAGCACTTTCCAATGGGGCAAAAGAAGTTGTTCCCGTGGGGACTGTTGAATTTGCGGTAAAAGTCTCTGGCGGAATATTCGGTGGGCAAACACTTCTCGGCGGTGAAAGAAACACGAAAAAAATAGAAGGATTTGCATTGGGAAATTCACCGTCGGAGTATAAAAAAGAAATTGTATCGGGAAAATCAATTGTGTTTTATTCAACTAATGGTTCGCGTGCAATTGTAAAAGCAAAATATTCCGCAAACCTGTTTATCTGTTCGTTTAATAATTTGGTTACACTTGCAAAACACCTCAAAAAGTTGAATGAAGATGTAGTTATTCTTTGTTCAGGCAATAACAATTTTTTCAGTTTGGAAGATTCTGTTTGTGCTGGTATGCTGGTAAATGAATTAGTTACAGAAAATAAAAAAGATGAATTGACAGATGCTGCCAGAAGCGCAATTGCATTATTCAAATCCTTTGGAAAAAATATTTTGAAAATGTTAAATGAAACAGATCATGGCAGATTGCTTATCGAGAATGGATTTAAAGATGATCTGAAAATGTGTGCTGAGCTTGATAGTACCGAAGTGATCCCGGTTTATAAAGGTAATGTATTAAAGGTATTAAACGAAGCAATCAATTAAATGACCAGAAGTAAAAGAAATGGTAACGGCAAAAAGAATAATTCAGGGAAGAATTATTTCACATTTTCTTCTGATAAGAAAAGAAGAATTGCCGGCATTTTTCTTTTGCTTTTTTCTGTATTTATTTTCCTTTGCATAGTTTCATACAGCAGGAAAGACGAGGCACTTCTTGAAAATTCAATTTTTTCTGGCGCCGATTCACACAACTGGCTTGGTATAATTGGTGCCCATTTTTCATACTTTTTTATAAAGTCAACTATTGGTTATTTCTCAGTTGTAGTTCCTGCAATTATGTTTTTATGGGGACTTTCTATCTTTAAAAAAATTGCTTTCAAAACTCTTATTCATACTACTAATCTGTTACTAATCTTCGGACTCACAATTGCTTCTTTTTTCGGTGTGTTGAAAGCCGGTCTGGATTTCTTACCCGGTACAAAAGAACTTCGGGGAAACGTTGGTGAATATTTGGGTGCCTGGTTTGTCGGATTATTCGGAACTGCCGGAAGCATCCTCTTTTTATTATTTGTTTCAGCGGTTGTGTTAATATTCGCTTTCGATATTAAAATTGAAAACATATTTCAGTTCATAAAAAATTTGTTTGCTTCTGACGAAGAGACTAAAATTAATATTGGGAAGACGGAAACAGAAGCTGACAATTCAAATCTTGAAAAAATAAAGAAGCTTGGTAAAGAAAAGAAAAAACCTGTTGCAGTGGAAGATGAAGATGTTACGGCTGAAGACCTGATGGATGAGGAAGCAGAAGCACAGACACAAATCCGGATAATACGAAAAGCTGATACCGAAGTAATGGAAGAAGATGAAATCAAAGTCGATGAGAGAAAAAAAGTCGATCTGGAAAAAACCGGTGAACTACCAACTCAGAAAAAAAATGTTGATGATGATGATGAGGAAAAAAATCTTCCAGATCCATGGGAAGAAAATCTCGATTATGAGCTCCCCGGACTCGATCTTCTTCAACCGGCTGCTGCTGAAGACATAAAGGTAGCGGAAGAAGAATTAACCCGGAATGCTGAACTGTTAAAAGATAAGCTCAAGCTTTTTGATATAGAAATTCAAAATATTTCCGTGACACCAGGACCGGTAGTTACGCTTTATGAAATCGTTCCGGCACCGGGAGTTAAAATCAGTAAAATTGTTGGTCTTGAAAATGATATCGCACTTGCCCTTGCAGCCAGAGGAATCAGAATCATCGCACCAATTCCCGGCAAAGGCGCTATCGGAGTCGAAATACCTAATGCTGAGGCTGCTATTGTTAATGCACGTTCAGTTCTTGGAAAAGTTCGCGATTCTAAAATACAATTACCGTTAGCACTTGGAAAGACAATTAGTGGTGATGTTTACCTGACAGATCTTTCTTTAATGCCTCATCTTCTTATTGCGGGTTCTACAGGTTCAGGAAAAAGCGTTGGTATAAACATGATCATCAGCAGCTTGCTTTATTCAAAAGTTCCTGCCGATGTAAAATTTATTTTGGTTGACCCGAAGAAAATAGAACTTTCATTTTATAATAAATTAAGAAGACACTACCTTGCTGTATCACCGGATATAGATGAAGAGATAATTACAGTACCACAGAATTCAGTATTGATGTTAAAATCTGTTGAGATTGAAATGGAAAAGAGATACGATAAATTAGCAAAAGCTGGTGTAAGAAATATTGTCGATTACAACAAAAAGATTGATAATCCAAAAACAAAACCTCACGATTCTGAATCAATTAAACATCATCACTTGCCTTATCTTTGTGTTATCATAGATGAGCTCGCCGATCTTATGATAACTGCGGGAAGGGAAGTTGAAGAACCAATAACACGATTAGCTCAATTAGCTCGTGCAGTCGGAATTCATCTTGTCCTTGCAACACAACGTCCTTCTGTTAATGTTATCACTGGTTTGATAAAAGCAAATTTCAGTTCAAGAATTGCTTATCAGGTTGCGACAAAGATTGACTCACGAACTATTCTTGATATGAATGGTGCAGAACAACTTCTTGGAAGAGGTGATATGTTGTTCCTTCCGACAGGATCACCGAAACCAATCAGAATGCAAAATGCTTTCATATCAACTGATGAAGTAGAAGCAATAACCAACTATGTATATTCGCAACCCGCTTATTCGAAACCATATTATCTGCCGTCAATTTACGATAAGAAAAAGAGTTCGTCTTCAGGATTGTCTGCCGACCTTGATCCGATGTTTGAAGAAGCAGCACGGGTGATTGTCCGGCATCAGCAAGGTTCTGTTTCACTTTTGCAGAGAAAATTAAAATTGGGATATTCGCGTGCGGCAAGAATCGTTGATCAACTAGAAGATGCAGGTATTGTTGGTCCAAACGATGGCAGTAAAGCAAGACAAGTTTTAGTTGAAAATGAAGAACAGCTTGAAGCAGTATTACGATCACTATAAAACAGGAATGAAAATGAAATCAGTAATTACTAGTATATTTTTTATCTCAGTATTATTCCTGAGCAATTCATTGGGACAAGCTAACCCACAGGAATTATTAAAAAATATTCAGGACAAGTTCAATTCGATCAATGATCTTTCAGCAGATTTAGCTCAATCAGTTAACGGGAAAATTAATCTGAAAGGTAAAGTTTTTTATAAGAAAGATAATCATTTGAGATTTGAATTTGAAAATAATGTTATTGTATCCGATGGCGAAACTTCCTGGAACTACAGCAAAAAACAGAACAAAGTTATTATTAGTGACTATGATAGTGAAGGAAATAAAATTCTCTCAATCCGTCAGTTGATTTATGAATATCCCGAAGATTGCAAGCTATCGATGAGTGAAGTTGATGGAATAAAAACGCTCGAGTTGATTCCGCAGGATGACACATTCACTTTTAATTCTATTAAATTGTTCGTGGATTCAGAAAATCTGATTATTAAAGTACTGATTGATGATCCTGCAACGGGAAATATTCAAGTCAATTTATCAGATATTCAGATTAATAAAGGATTAGCAGATAGTTACTTCCAATTTTTACCACCCGAAGGAAGCCAGATTATTGATCTCAGATAATGTAAAAAAAATACCGGCATTGCGTGGACTAATAAATTTTTTAGTTTCAATTGCTCTTGCTGCAGTCTTTCTTTATTTGGCATTTGCTGATATTAACTTAAGTGAAGTCATCCATCTTGTTTCAGAAGCTTCTATCTTCTGGATATTAATCTTTTCGGTTCTGATTATGCTCGGGCACTACATACGAACAGTCAGATGGAAAATTATTTTGCACTCGGTTAAACCCACAGTTAAAATGTGGAATCTTTTTGGAGCGTTGATGATTGGATATGGAGTAAACTGTGTTACTCCAAAGCTTGGTGAAGTTACCCGTGCAATTATGATTGGCAGATATGAGAATCTTTCACGTTCATCAATGTTCGGGACTGTAATAGTTGAAAGAGTAATCGATATTATTTCGATGGGTGCTGCAGTTTTAATTTCAGCTTTCATTTGGGGCGAAAATCTATATGAAAGTTTTCCATGGCTGGAAGCATCACTTTATATTTCAGCAGCACTACTAATATTTGTTCTGATATTGATCTACCTGTCGGTAAAATTTAAGGAAAGATTTTATGGATATGTTCTGAAATTAATTGGTAAAGTGTCAAATAAAGCTGCGGAGAGACTCGGATATATTTTCGAAATGTTAATACAGGGATTTACTGCTTTAAAGGGAACAAAAAATTACTTACTAACTTTTATTACGACTGTAGTAATGATTTTAATTTATGCACTTACTTCATACTTCGGATTTTATATGCTTCACATGCAATCGCTAAGTGATGTAACGCTGGCAATGGGTTGGATTGTAATGAGTATCAGTTCGATAGGTGTTGTTGTTCCAACACCGGGCTCTACCGGTTCGTATCACGCACTGGCGATAAATACTCTGGTTTTGTTGTTTGGATTTGGGGAAGCGATTAGTGCAGCTTATGCATTTCTTACCCACATCATTTCTTACATTTTATTCATTGTTACTGCGCTTGTAATGTATTTTGCATTGAACAAACAGCATATCAGCTTGCTAAATATTTTTAAAACTAACTCAGAAGAAACATGAAAAAATCTTGTATCCTTTTTTTTATTATACTAATTAACTGTGCTGGATTTGCCCAGACTGAGTTAAAAGGAACAATGGGGATTAATTTTTTAAGTGTGCCATCAATGCAGGATTATATAAATGAAAACTATGCACCATCAGGCTCACTATTAGGGACCTTCAGTTCTGCAATAATATTTACTGGTGAAGCCGGAATGTTTTTGAGCAAATCATTTGAACTTGGAATTGAATTACCTTATCAGATATATTCTTACACAGAAAATGTTGGTTTAGGTCAGTACGAATTAGCATACAATTCAGTCTTACCATCGGTTATGGCATATTATGTTCTGATGGGTGACGGTTATAATTTTAAATTTGGTGGAGGAGCCGGAGTAAGATTTGTGAGTGTTACAGAAAGCAAAAAATGGCAGGGAACAGACGAAGCGTTCAATGCTTTTGGTTTCGGCGGATTGCTTCGGGTAGAAGCAAATACTGCACTTGCTGAAAATGTTTATGCGAATCTTGGACTCGATATGCGTTACGATATAAACGGTGAACCTGAAGACAATGAGGGTAAAACATTAATCAACAATGTTCAAAATGAAAACGTAAACTTCGATACTTTTTCGCTCGGTGTTAAACTCGGTATTTCATATTTGTTTGGAGTCAGCAATTGAATTTACTCGAAGCAATCATTCTTGGTATAGTTCAGGGACTTACAGAGTTTCTGCCAATCAGCAGTACGGGACATTTAACTCTTGCAGGTAAATTTATGAATCTTATTTCAGAAGAACATCCCGAACAATGGACAGCATTCATTGCAGTAATTCAGCTTGGCACTATGCTGGCAGTACTGGTTTACTTTTGGAAAGATTTGATTTCTATTATTAAAGACTTTATCAATGATAACATCATTAAAAGAATAAGCTATTCAAATCAGCAAGTTAACTCAAAGCTTGGCTGGCTGATAATCATCGGAACTATTCCGGTAGTTATAATTGGTCTGACATTCAAAGATGTAATTGAAGGGGCAATAACTAAAAATTTATACATTATAGCAGCCAGTTTAATCGTTCTTGCATTAATTTTAGCTCTCGCGGAGAAGACAGCAAAGTTCAAAAAAAATATAGAGAATGTTACAATCCTGGATTCAATAATTATTGGGGTTGCTCAAGCATTATCACTCATCCCGGGATCATCAAGATCCGGTACAACAATCACAGCAGGATTGTTTGTCGGGCTAAACCGTGAAGCAGCAGCAAGGTTCTCATTTTTATTAAGTATTCCTGCTGTGCTGGCAAGCGGAGTTTTACAACTTTACGAAGCTGTTGAGTTTTTAGATAAAGCTATGGCTGTTAACATTATTGTTGCAACTATAGTATCAGGAATAAGTGGTTATCTCGCCATAGATTTTCTTTTAAAATTTTTAAAGAAGAATTCAACCTTTCTGTTTATTTATTACAGGATAGGATTGGGTATTATTATTTTCATCTTATTATTTAACAACATTATTAAACCATAAAGGAGTAAAAACAATGAAACAATTATTGATTGCTTTCATAACAATGTTTACAGTCTGGGCTTGTAATGGTCAGGACGATTCAAAAGTTGAAACCAAACAGGAAACTGTTAAATCAGAACAAACAAAAGTACAGCAAACAGAAACTGATCAAGTACAAACTGAAAAATTTAAACTGGGAGAAAATGAAATGGCAGTTGCAGTGATTAAAACTAATATGGGGACAATCGAAGTACAATTAAACAGATCCAAGGCACCAATTACTGTGGATAATTTTGTAAAGTATGTAAACTCGGGATTTTATGATGGGTTAATATTCCACAGAGTAATAAGTAACTTTATGATTCAAGGAGGTGGATTTACTCCAGATGGAAATCAAAAAGCAACAAATGCTCCTATCACATTAGAATCAAACAATGGACTAAACAATGATGTAGGAACTATTGCAATGGCTAGAACAAATGTCCCTAACTCAGCGACATCTCAGTTTTTCATAAACGTAGCCGATAACTCCTCATTAAATTATGCACCTGGAAACCCAGGATATGCTGTATTTGGAAAAGTAATTTCAGGAATGGATGTTGTTTATGCAATCAGCAAAGTGCAAACAAGTAAACCTGGAGATAAACCACTCAAAGATGTAGTAATGGAAACTGTAACGATAGAAAAAAGAGAAAAGAAATAACAAGGCCTCCCCCGGCCCCTCCGAAGGAGGGGAGAATAAAAAGAGAAAAACATTTTTCAAATAAAGCACTATTCATTGAATGAGAATGCTAGTTAATCTTTCTGACAAATCTATTCGTTATAAATTATTACATTCTAAAGCCCTCTCCTTTGGAGAGGGTTTGGGTGAGGCCTGACTTTGAAGCAGCAAGAATTTTTTTCTTCACGCTGGACATTAATTATTGCGACTCTGGGAATCGCAGTTGGTACCGGTAACATCTGGAGATTTTCACGAGTAGTTGCTCAAAACGGCGGCGGTTCTTTTCTTATTCCCTGGGTAATATTTTTATTGATATGGTCAGTTCCATTAATCATTGCTGAATTTGCAATCGGTAAATCAGCACGAATGGGACCAGTCGGGGCAATAACAAAAGTTGCCGGAAAAAGTTTTGGATGGATGGGGGCATGGATTGTATTTGTTTCAACTGCGATAATGTTCTATTACTCAGTTGTAACTGGTTGGTGCATGAAATATTTTTTTTCGGCTGTCTCGGGCGGCTTGTTTAACACTTCTGATCATTTACTTTATTGGAATGAATTTTCTTCCAGCTATCAGCCATTACTCTTTCATTTTATTGTAATAGTTTTTGCGGCAGTAATTATTGTGAAAGGAGTAACGAACGGAATTGAGCGAACCACAAAGCTGATGATGCCAGCTTTATTAATTATTCTCTTCATATTATTTGTGCGAGCAATTACTCTTCCTAATGCACTTGAAGGAATAAAATTTTTTTTCACTCCCGATTTGAATGTGATACTCGATTACAAAGTCTGGTTGAATGCATTGACACAAAATGCATGGGACACGGGTGCCGGATGGGGATTGATTTTAGCTTACGCAATCTATATGAAAAGGAAAGAGGATATTTCACTCAATGCAGCACTTATCGGTTTTGGAAATAACAGTGTATCACTACTTGCAGGCATAACCATATTTTCAACAGTATTTGCACTTGGTTCAGTTGACCTGTCTACCGGACAGGCAGATGCAATGCGACAGATTTCGCAATCCGGTCCGGCAAATACGGGAATAACATTTATATATCTTCCGCTTCTTTTCACGAAGATATCCGGGAGTAATTTAATTAATACTTTATTCGCATCCGGTTTTTTTATTGCATTGTTTTTTGCTGCATTCACTTCACTTATTTCAATGGTTGAACTTTCAACGAGAACAATGATAGATTTTGGATACGAAAGAAAAAAAGCGATAGTTATAATAGCAGTGCTTGGATTTATTCTTGGAATTCCATCTGCTATTGATTTGAAGTTTCTTGTTAACCAGGATTGGGTTTGGGGAATGGGATTAATTCTAAGCGGTGCCTTTATATCTTTTTCAATAATAAAGTTTGGTGTTAATAAATTCAGAACTGAAATAATTAATAGTTATGGAAGTGATGTGAAGATTGGGAAGTGGTATAATTTTGTAATTGGAATTCTTGTTCCGATCCAGGTTGTGGCATTGTTGAGCTGGTGGCTGATTTCATCAATTGGCTGGGATGCAGAATGGTGGAATCCTTTTCATTCAGAAAATTTAGGCACTGTAATTTTTCAATGGACAATCGTGCTGGTGGTATTCGTTTTATTAAATAAGTATATGGTAAATAAATTGGCTTTTAATATCGAAAGTAGAGAAAGCACCAAATAACAAAAATAAAATCACAAAGAAATTTCAAGCATCAAATTCGAACGTATTTGGATTTTTGAAAATGGAATTTTGGATTTGTTTGGTTTTTGTAATTTGAGTTTTGGAATTTCAAAAACGATATGAACACATTAACAATCATTACAGCGTTAATAGTTATCGGAATAGTCTGGGGCGGATTAACTTTTTTTCTCAGCCGTGCCTTGAAATATGAAAAAATGAAGCAGGAAAATGGCAAAGAGTAAAGCTCCATCAATACTCGAAGCAATAACTGCAATCAAAAAGCGTAAGTTTAAACCGATTTACTATTTCTTTGGTGAAGATTCTTATAATCTTACTGCTGCGCTTCACACTCTTGAAGAAGCATTTAAACCTCTGCTGCTTTCTGAGTTTGATAAAGAAACTATTTATTCCGAAGATAGATCGATCATCGACATACTCGGACTTGCAACTGCATTTCCATTTGGTTCGGAGAAAAAATTAATCATTGTAAAAGAAGCAGAAAAAATAAAAGACAAAAAGCCGCTGAAAGATTACGCTTCTTCTCCAGCCGAGTTTACGGTTATCGCATTCTTCCACAACGGCTCGATCACGAATCTGAACAGCGAACCATTCAAATCTCTTGATACTAATGAGTATTTATATGAGGCAAAGGAGTTGAAAGGAAAGAACTTGATTGATTGGCTGATTGGTTTGGCTGAAGAAAAAGGGAAAAAGCTATCAGAGGAAAATGCACAAGTGCTGGTTGATATTGTCGGCGAAAGCAGGAATATGCTTGAAGATCAATTAGAAAAGATTTGCATCTTCTTAAATGAAAAGAAAGAAATTACCCTGGAAAGTATTCAGCAAGTTTCATCAGAACTGAAGCAGTTTAATATTTTCGATCTGCAGAATGCAATTGGAGTAAGAGATAAAACAAAATCTCTATTGATTGCAAACAATCTGCTTGATAACGGAGTTGAGCCGACTTTTATAATTACAATGCTTACGAGATATTTGATGGGACTTGCAAAAATCCCGGAGTTACAATCTAAAAACACTCCGGTGCAGGAAGCTGCACGAATCGTTGGCACACATCATTTCTATTATCCAAATTATGTTAAAGCAAAAAATCTCTTTTCTGATCAAAAGCTTGTTGAAGTTTTCCGAGCTTTGTTGAAAGCTGATGTTTCTGTTAAAACTACTTCAACAGATGAAAAAACAGTTATTACTCTCCTTATTGCTGAAATCCTTCACAATTGATATTGCATTTTTCTGTAAAACATTCATTTTGGTTAATTTGACGCTGTCAATTTTGAAACAAATTTCAACTAACACAGGTATAAAAGCGGATTAATGAATAAGAATTTCCGTGAACTTTCGGATGAAGAGCTGATTCTTGAGTTCCAGAAGAACAACACGGAAGATGCTTTTAACATACTTGTTCAGAGGTACAAAAATCCGTTAACCAATTTTGTGTTCAGATTTCTCGGTGATTATGAAGCTTGCAATGACGTTGTTCAGGAAACGATGATAAAAGTTTACAGGTATAAAGATGCGTACAACTCAGTGGCAAAATTTTCAACCTGGATTTATACTATTGCAGGAAACTTAGCAAGAACAGAATACAGACGGCAGAGAAGACAAAATATTTTTTCAATCAGCGATTACGGAGAAGAGCATCAGACATACGATTTGCCGGATGAAACTTACAGACCGGATATTGCAACTGATAGCGGAATAAAGGATGAAATAATTCAGAAAGCATTATTGAAAGTGAAAGAGACTTACCGAGAAGCTGTGATCTTGCGAGATATTCAGGGATTAAGCTATGAAGAAATTTCTGAAATACTTGGAGTGAATGAAGGTACAGTTAAATCGAGAATTAATAGAGGAAGAGCTCAATTGCAAAAACTATTGAAAGGCATTTATAAAGAATAGGTTGTATTGTGGAAAATGATGAAAAGAAATATGAAGATGTGATAAAAACTTTAAAAGGTTTACAGGAAGTAAAAGCTCCGGTAAACTTCGAAGCTAATCTTCAGAGAAAAATTAATTCGGAAAAGTTTCAAAATGAAGAAAAGAAAAGTTTCTGGGAAAATATTTTTATCCCAACAAGATTAATTCCTTCTCTCGGATTAATTGCAACAGCGATTCTAATAATATTTGTTGTTGAAACAAATTCTGAAGAAATTGATAATCCATTTCTTATCCAGCCAAAATTAAGGGAAGATCTGGGTAAAGTAACTGATTATAGAAGTTTGGGAAATAGTGAAAACGAGGAAGTTAAAGAAAAGACAGTTGTAAAAGATGTTCCGGTTATTGAGGAAAGAAAAAAAGAAAATGAGTTAAAAGCGAGTGATGACAAAATGATGAGAAGTGATGAATCATCAGGAAAAATGGAGGGTATGTCAGTTGAAAAAAACTATGCGCTCGATCAAAATGCTGCCGAAAGTTTTGAAACAGTTGTTGATTCAGTATCGGTAGCTTCAAATATTGTTGAAGTTAATGCACCAACCGCAATAGTAAAAAGTAAGATTGATTCAACAGCAGGACAAATTTCAAAGGATGAACTTAATTTCAGACAAATCCAGTTAACCGAAGAACAACAAAAAGTTGTGAACGAATTAAAGGATCAGGTTCAATCCTTAAACAAATCAAACAAAGAGCAAAAGTAGCCTGAAATCAGAGCTGATTTTTTAATTTAGCCTTAATTTTATTCAAGATTTCATCTTTTTATTTCCTTATAATCTTTCTATATTTAGCCCTCAAATTTGAAGAAAAAGATAAAAATCGAGGATTTAAAGATGAAAAAAGGAATTCATCCGGATTATAGACCAATTGTTTTTCAGGACCCTTCTTGTGAATTTGCTATTCTTACAAGATCAACAATGAAATCTTCTGAAACAATAAAATGGACTGACGGAAACACATATCCGCTTGTTAAATTGGAAATATCAAGTGGTTCACACCCGTACTTTACAGGAAAACAAAAACTTGTAGATACAGCAGGTCGTGTTGAGAAATTTCAGAAGAAGTATTCTGCTAAGAAATCAAGTAAAAATTAATTTAGAAATTAAGGTTTTACTATAAGCCAGTTCGACTGGCTTTTTTTATTTTTGGCATTGAAATTTTTCTGGTTTTCAATTAGTGTTTATTAACTAATAAAATTTATTAATAGATGAATAAAAAGTTTAAATCATTAGTAATCGGTCTGGCAATTCTTGCTATACTACTTATAATAATTTTACCTAAAATTTTTTCTTCCGGAAGTGAAAATATTGCCGGGAATAATTCAGCAGGGATGAACCAATCAATTCCGGTTATAGCTCATATCGTTTCGTATGAAAGACTTGGTAACAATGTTTATACAACCGGGACAATTCTGGCAAATGAAGAAGTAGAGTTGCGAAGTGAAATTGCCGGGAAAGTCATTCAAATATTGTTTAAAGAAGGTGCTTACGTACACAAAGGAGACCTTCTTGTTAAAATTAATGATGCTGATCTTCAGGCTCAATTAAGAAAAGCAGAATCCAAAGTAAAACTAATTCAGGATAGAGAAGCAAGACAAAAACAGCTTGCTCAAAACCAGATGATAAGTCAGGAAGATTATGAAAGTACACTGAACGATCTTGAATCGAGTAAAGCTGAATATGATTTGATAAAAGCACAAATTGACAAGACAGAAATCAGAGCCCCGTTCAATGGTGTTATTGGTTTGCGCGAAGTGAGTGAAGGAAGTTTTGTTACTACTAATACTGTGATTGCAAGACTTCAGAATCTATCGAATCTGAAAGTTGATTTTGCAATCCCACAAAAGTATAGCTCGATGGTAAGGATAGGCGACGAATTGACTTTTAAACTTAGTGGAAAAGATTTTCAATATAAAGCAAAGGTTTATGCAATCGAACCAAAGATTGAATCTTCAACCAGAACATTACGGCTTCGTGCAATTTGTTCAACTAATTATAAAGATTTATTCCCCGGTGCTTTTGTGAATGTTGAATTGAATCTTAAAGAAACTGAAGATGCAATCCTGATTCCCACAGTTGCTGTTGTTCCCGAATTGAAAGGTCAATCAGTGTTTTTGTATAAAGGAGGAATTGTCAATTCTCAAAAAGTTGAAATAGGTTTGCGGGAAGAACAATTTGTTCAAATACTTTCTGGTTTAACCGAAGGTGATACAGTGATTACTTCCGGAATACTTCAGATGAGACCAGGTATAAAAGTAAAATTAACGGATTTTAATTAACATTTTTTTATGAGATTAAAGATGACATCTTTTTAAATAAATGTCATCTTTTAGAAGCTTTGAATTAATAATATTATTTTATGAGTTTATCATCAACAAGTATCCGAAGACCTGTACTTGCGATTGTAATGTCAATCGTGATTGTCGTGTTTGGTGTAATTGGGTACACATATCTTGGAGTGAGAGAATTTCCTTCAGTTGACCCTCCGGTGATTACTGTTTCAACCAATTATGTTGGTGCAAATGCTGATGTAATTGAAAGTCAGATAACAGAACCTCTTGAGGAATCAATAAACGGAATAGCAGGAATTAAAAGTTTAACTTCGGTAAGCAGAGATGGAAGAAGTACAATCACTGTTGAATTTGATATTGATGTTGATCTGGAAGCCGCAACTAATGATGTGAGAGACAGAGTATCACAGGCTTTAAGATTCTTACCGCCGGATGTTGATATACCAATCGTTGCAAAAGCAGATGCAGATGCAACACCGATTGTGTTTCTGGGAATTCAAAGTAATACCAGGAATTTACTGCAGCTTTCTGAAATGGCAAATAATGTTTTTAAGGAAAGAATGCAGACAATCCCAGGGGTCAGCAGTGTTCAGATCTGGGGAGAGAAAAAATATTCAATGCGTCTCTGGCTTGACCCAAATAAACTTGCTGCATTCAGCCTTTCAGCAGTTGATGTTCGCAATGCTTTGAATCGTGAAAATATTGAATTGCCTTCAGGAAGAATTGAAGGCGATAACACAGAACTTTCTATCAGAACGGTTGGAAGATTATCAACCGAGGAAGAGTTCAACGATCTTATCATTAAAGAAGATGCCGGTGGAATTGTAAGATTGAGAGATCTTGGTTATGCAGAACTTGGTGCAGAAAATGAAAGATCAATATTAAAGTGGAATGGAATTCCGATGGTTGGTGTTGTTCTTATTGCACAAGCCGGTGCTAATAATATTGCAATCGCAGATGAATTTTATAAACGACTTGAAATCCTTAAGAAAACTCTCCCTGCTGATATATCTACTGTAATCGGTTTTGATGTTACAACTTTTATAAGGGAATCCATCACTGAGGTTGAACAAACAATTATCGTTGCGTTCGCGCTCGTTGTATTAATAATCTTTCTGTTTCTGAGAGACTGGCGATCTACTATTATTCCTGTAATTGCAATTCCAATTTCGCTTATCGGAGCTTTCTTTGTAATGTATATTGCTGATTTCACGATCAACGTTTTAACATTGCTTGGAATAGTGCTCGCAATCGGAATCGTGGTTGATGATGCAATTATCGTTCTTGAAAATATTTATGTAAAAATTGAAAATAAAATGGAACCTATTGAAGCGGCGAAAAAAGGTGCTTCGGAAATTTTCTTTGCTGTTGTTTCAACAACAGTTGCACTTGCTTCAGTATTCATGCCTGTAATTTTTCTTCAGGGGTTAACAGGAAGATTGTTCAGAGAATTCGGTATTGTGATTGCAGGAAGTGTAATCATTTCCGCTTTCGTGGCGTTGACACTTACACCAATGCTTAGCTCAAGAATATTAAAACATAGGGAAACTCATAACTGGTTCTACAATATTACCGAACCGTTCTTTGTAAAACTGAATGCAGTTTACAAACATCATCTGACAAGTTTTATGCAGCACAGATGGCTAACACTTCCCGGTATTGGTGTTACCCTTATATTAATTTGGATTTTATTCGCGAACATTCCTTCTGAATTAGCACCAATTGAAGACAGAAGTCGTCTAAATGTTAATGCAGTTGCACAAGAAGGAGCTACATTCGAATATATGGATCATTATATGGATCAACTCATCCAGATAATGAAAGATAACATAACTGAAGCTGAGGGAATTTTTTCGGTCACATCACCGGGTTTTGGTGCATCAAGCTCAGTTAATTCAGGATTTGCCGGCGCAATTTTAGTTGAGCCTGATAAAAGAAAAAGAACTCAAATGCAAATTGCGGATGACATTACTCCTGTTGTTAATAAACTAACAGGCGCAAGAACATTCGTAACACAGCAGCAGACAATCGGAGGAAGAAGAGGTGGATTACCGGTCCAATTTGTAATTCAGGCACCAAACTTTGATAAGCTTGAAGAATATCTTCCAAAATTTTTAGATGAAACAAGGAATTATCCTATCTTCACTGTAGTTGATGCAAATTTGAAATTCAATAAACCTGAATTGAAACTTAGTATTGACAGACAGAAAGCCAGAGCACTCGGTGTGTCAACGGCTGATATTGCTCAAACAATTCAGGCAGCGTTCAGTGGTCAGAGATTTGGTTTCTTTATTAAAGACGGAAAACAATATCAGGTAATTGGTCAGTTTTCAAGAGAGAACAGGGATGCACCGATCGATCTGAAATCAACTTATGTGAAAAATAACAAAGGCGAATTAATACAACTTGATAACGTTGTATTCACGGAAGAACAAAGTGCCCCTCCTCAGCTTTACAGATTCAATAGATATGTTTCTGCAACAGTTTCTGCCGGATTAGCTCCGGGTAAAACTCTCGGTGAAGGGATAGAAACAATGTATGAAATTGCTGATAAAGTTCTGGATGAATCATTCGCAACATCACTTGATGGTCCTTCAAAAGATTTCCAGGAAAGTTCATCGAGTTTATTGTTCGCATTTATTCTTGCACTCGGATTAATCTATCTTGTTCTCGCTGCTCAGTTTGAAAGTTTCAGAGATCCGTTTATAATTTTATTTACAGTGCCGCTTGCTCTGGCTGGTGCGTTAATTTCTCTTTGGTATTTTGACCAGACGATGAACATATTTAGTGAGATAGGAATTATTATGTTGATTGGACTTGTAACTAAGAACGGAATTTTAATTGTTGAATTTGCAAATCAAAGAAAAGCTGCAGGAATTGAAAAAACTGAAGCAGTTATCAGTGCAGCAATTTCAAGATTAAGACCAATCTTGATGACAAGCTTGTCAACCATACTTGGAATATTACCAATTGCACTTGCTCTCGGTGCCGGTTCTGAAAGCAGAGTTTCAATGGGTATTGCCGTTGTTGGCGGATTGATTTTCTCCACATTCCTCACTTTGTTTATTGTACCTGCAATGTATTCTTATTTATCAAGGAAAACTGCAACAGTCAGCAATGTTACCGAAACGGAGATTTTGCAAGCTTCAGTTCAAAAATCTTAACTCAAAAAGTATTAAATTTCAAAAAATTAAAAAGAAATTTATATGCCCATCTGCATTTTTGAGGACGAACAATATCTCGATTTCGAACCGCTGATCTACTCAAGACCGGTTTATGATTTAATCTGCGGAATGACATCTCTCAAAGAGAAAATTATACGAGCATTCCCTAAAGAAAAAATTGTTCTCAAATGCCGGCACTATCTTGAGCCATTCATAAAAACTGAAAATCCAAAATGCAAAGTAAATCAATTTGATAACGATGATTATTTATTCATCAACGGAAGAATTGTTGCTCCTTCAAATCTGAAAAATATTTTATTTGTAAAACCCGGGGAAGAAAAAGTTTTTGTTTCTGGTGGTGTTATTATTGCGGCAAAAGTATCTGCTAAAAGGATTAAAGAATTTTCTCTCGACAAAGTTGAATTCATCAATACACAACTAATCAGTAATTTCCTCTCAGTTGAAGTTGATATCCCGGTTGCAAATTATTTGTGGGATCTTAGTTATCTGAACGGAGAAGAAATTCAGAATGATTTCAAGATTTATACAAAAGGAAAATCATCTGCGAAGAAAAAATACCCCGGAGTAAATTTTGTAAATAAGAAAAATATTTTCATCAGTAAAGATGTTGAAATAAAGCCTGGCGTTGTGCTCGACGCATCAACGGGACCGATATTTATTGAAAAGAATGTAACAATATTTCCGAACGCAGTTATTCAGGGACCTTTTTACGTGGGCGAATCTTCAAGAATAAAAAGCTGTGCAACAATTTATCCGAATGTAAGTATTGGAAAAGTCTGCAAGATTGGTGGTGAAGTTGAGGATACTATCATTCAACCTTACACAAATAAACAGCATTCAGGTTTTCTTGGTCATTCATATCTTGGAAGCTGGATAAATCTTGGTGCTGATACAAACAACAGCGATCTTCAAAATAATTACGGACCGATCACAGTTCAGGTAAATAGCAAACGAATAAATTCAGGGAAACAATTTGTTGGATTGATGATGGGAGATCATTCAAAGACAGCAATTAACACTATGTTCAATACAGGAACAGTTGTCGGATTTTCAAGCAACGTTTTTGGTGCTGGTTTTCCTCCAAAATATTTTCCATCTTTTGGATGGGGTGGAAATGAATCTATGCAGGAATACAAACTTGCGAAAGCTATTGAAACAGCAAAAGCGGTTTTTATAAGAAGAAATAAAAGTTTTACAATTGAAGATGAAATGCTTTTTAGAACAATATTTAACCTAACAAAAGAAGACAGAACGAAAAGAGGATATTAGTGGATCAGGAAACGAATAATTCAGAAATAAAAATTGAAACGCACTCAATAACAGATTTATATCAGGGAGTTCGCGGATTAGCAATCAAAATTTTAAATAGAATTGACAGGACGGATGCTTATCTGGAAAGACTTCTCGACAACGAGATGAAAAGCACGGATATGAGCGGACCTGATAAAGCCTTGCTCTACGAAATTGTTCATGGTGTTGTCAGATGGCAGGGCAGACTTGATTGGATTTTAAATGGCTTTTATAAAGGAACATTTTCAAAAGCAATCCCAAATTTGAAAAATGCTCTTCGTGTTGCTCTTTACCAGATATTATTTTTAGATAGAGTACCGGATTACGCTGCTGTAAATGAAGTTGTTGAGTTCGTAAAAAAACTTCAGGGGCAGAAACCTGCTGATCTTGTAAACGCAGTCCTCAGAAATATTATCAGAAGCAAAAACACAATAAGATATCCTGATCCGGAAGAAGACCTCGTTGGTTATCTTGCTGCATACTATTCGCATCCATCCTGGATGGTCAAAAGATACGTGGCAAGATTCGGCAGGGAAGAAACAGAAAAACTGTTAGCTGCTAATAATGAAAAACCATATTTAACTTTAAGAATCAATGCTTTAAAAACAAAACCGGAAGAATTTAAAACACTTCTTGAAAAAGTGAACTTAAAATATCATCAGGGAAATTATTTGCCTGAGTTTTTCAAGCTGCATAATCTTACAAACATAACTGCCTGGGAATATTATATAAAAGGATATTTCAATATTCAGGATGAGAGTGCGGGATTAGCGTGCAGGCTTCTTGATGTTAATGAAGGTCAACGTGTTCTTGATATGTGTGCGGCACCTGGCGGTAAAACTGCATATATATCTGCATTGATGCACTCAAGAGGTGAAGTTGTTGCAATTGACCGGTTTGAAAGCCGGTTGAAACTGCTACAAAAAAATATGACAAGGTTAAGTGTTGATTGTGTCAGAATTATTGAAGTTGATGCTCTGGAGTATAAAAGTCTGCCGTTCGACAGAGTGCTTGTTGATGCACCTTGTTCCGGCAGCGGAACTTTTTCTAAAAAACCAGATATCAAATGGAAGAAGAATTTGTTTGATATACGTGATCTGAATGTTTTGCAGTCAAAACTCCTTGCAAAAGCTACATCCTTAGTGAAAGTTAATGGGGTAATAGTTTATAGTACATGCTCGATTGAACCTGAAGAAAATTTTGAAATCGTAAAAAAGTTTCTGAATGAAAATCCAAATTTCAAATTTGAAAGTGCGCGGGGAAAAGTACCTGATGAAGTAATCGACGAGAATGGCTGCATCCAAACTTTGCCTCATATTCATAAAACAGATGGAGCCTTTGCAGCAAGGTTTGTAAGGATTTCATGAAATTATAATTAGTTATTTAAATGCTTGATAGATTTGCAGAACAATTAAAAAAGGCGCGGCTGAAAAAAGGACTTTCTCTTCAGCAAATAGCTGCTAAAACCAGGATAGATATAAAGTTTCTTGAAGCAATAGATAACGGGAATTTTGGTTTTTTACCCGACTTATATGTAAAAGCATTCATTAAACAATTTGCTAAGTCAGTGGATCTTGATGAGAATGAAACGATCAAGAAATATGAAGATGCACTTGCAGGCAAAATTATTGACGATGACGAACCTAAATCTCTCCTTGAACAAAAAATAGAAATAAACAGACCTGAGCCCAAAACTGCTGACGAAAAGCCAACAATCGTTTTTAATAGTGCGCCTCCGGAAAATAAACCATCATTAAAACCAGATGATCTTAATAAAAAACTCAGAATATTAATTTATATCTCAGGAGCAGTATTTGTTGGCGTCATCATTTACTTTGCGTTGGTGAATCGAACATCCACGATAATTGTTGAAGAAGCACCATATGAAAAGATTCTTGAAGAAACCAGAAACCGTTACGAGACAAAAGAGGAAAAGATTGATTCAGAATTTGTTCCTTTAAGTACGGATAGTCTTGTTTTGCAATTTGTTAATACTGATTCTGTGGACTCTGCCTGGGTCATGGTTATTCATGATGATTTGACAAAAGAAGATTTCCTGCTTTATCCTGGAAACTCAAAAACAGTTCGTGCAAGGGAGAATCTGAAATTTACTTTGGGTAACTCTGGTGTGATTTTTCTTAAATTGGATAATCAGCAGTTGAATTTTGAAGGCAGAAAAGGATCGGTAAGACATTACGAAGTGACGAGGAAAGGTATTCAAAGATTAAATTCACCCCCCGTAATTAAGGTTGAGCAAAATGTCAACCTCAATTGAAAAAAGAATCGAAGCACTCCGTGAAGTGATCAGGAAACATGATCATAACTACTACATTCTTGCTCAGCCAACTATCTCAGATTTCGAATATGACAAACTCATCAAAGAGCTAGAAATTCTGGAGAAACAACATCCGGAATTAATTACTACTGATTCGCCAACTCAACGGGTAAGCAGTGATCTTACCAAAGAATTCAAACCAGTTGAACATAAAATTCCAATGCTTAGTCTTTCAAACACTTACTCAGAGGAAGAATTATATGATTTTGACAGAAGAGTAAGAGAATCGTTTACTGCCGGAGAAAAGGTAGAATACATTGTAGAGCTGAAAATAGACGGTGCTTCTGTAAGCATAAATTATGTAAATGGAAAGTTGCAAACTGCTTCTACACGCGGCGATGGTACTGTTGGTGAGGAAATCACAGCTAATGTTCGCACAATAAAAGCAGTTCCTTTGAAAATTAAAAAAGACAGTTCAATCCCGTTCAAACTTAATGACTTCGAAGTACGTGGTGAAATATTTATGAAGATCGAAGAATTTGAAAAGTTGAATAAAGAACGGGAACAGAAAGGTGAAAAAACTTTTGCGAATCCACGAAATTCCACAGCGGGCACTTTAAAATTACAGGATCCCAAAATAGTTGCACAAAGACCTTTAAATATTTTTACTTATAGTTTGATCAGTCTTGAGGAAGAATTCAAATCACAAGGAGAAAACCTTTCGATACTAAAAAAACTTGGTTTTAAAGTGAATGAACATTACAAGAAGTGTAAAAATATCGAGGAAGTTATTAAAGTTTGTGAAGAATTTGAACTTCTGCGGGAAGATTTGAAATATGAAATTGATGGTGCAGTAATAAAGGTTGATTCAGTCAAACAGCAGAACGAATTAGGAAACATAGCCAAAGCTCCACGATGGGCTGTTGCTTTTAAGTTTAAATCGAAACAGGCAGTAACAAAAATAAAAGATATTGTCTGGCAGGTTGGTCGAACAGGTGCAGTAACTCCGGTTGCAGAACTTGAACCGAAATTTCTTGCAGGCTCAACTATAAGCCGTGCAACTCTTCACAATTTTGATGAGATAATAAGAAAAGATATTCGTGTTGGAGATATTGTTGTAATTGAAAAAGGTGGAGATGTAATTCCGAAAGTAGTTCAGGTAGATTTGAGTAAAAGAAAGTCAGGAACCAAAAAAACCAAACCACCAGAAAAATGTCCTGCCTGTGGCTCCAGATTATTCAAGCCTGAAGGTGAAGTCGCATTCTATTGTGAAAACACAGAGTGTCCTGATCAGGTTAAAGGAAGATTGGAACATTTTGCATCTCGTGGTGCTATGGATATCGAGGGTTTGGGAGAATCACTAATCGATTTGTTTGTTGAAAAAGGATTCTTAAAGACATATAGTGACATCTACAAACTGAAAAACTTTAAAAATGACTTGGTAGCCATTGATCGGCTTGGAGAAAAAAGTGTTTCAAACCTTCTGGAAGCAATTGAAAAAAGTAAAGAAAAACCATTTGATAAAGTACTATTTGCATTAGGAATTCGTTACGTTGGTTCTGGAGCTGCTAAAAAACTGGTCTCCCATTTTAAATCACTTGATGAATTAATGTCAGCAAATGAAGTAGAAATAACAAGTGTTCACGAAATAGGTGAAAGTATTAGCAAAAGCATACGTAAGTTTTTTAGTGATAATCATAACAAAAAAATTATTGAGGAATTGAAAAAGGCTGGCTTAAAGTTTACATTTACTGATGCTAAAACTACTTTTGTTGGAGATAACTTCTTTAAGGATAAAAAATTTGTTTTAACGGGCACTTTAACTACTCTCACACGGGAAGCGGCGGAAGAAAAAATATCAAATCTTGGCGGGAGTACGTCTTCGAGTGTTAGTAAAAATACAGATTATGTTTTAGCAGGTGAAAAAGCCGGATCAAAACTGGAGAAAGCAAAATCATTGGGTATTAAAATTATAAATGAATTTGAATTTATAGAAAAAGTAAGCGAAGCAGAATTGAAATGATTGCAGCATTAAAAGAACAGGCAGCGAGATTTGTAGTTCGGAAAAAAACTCCGGTTGTTGAATTTAGTCAACGGAATTTTGCTTCTATTTTATCTAGGACCTATTCCTTCCTGGTAATGATGCCAGCAAAAGAGAGTGACTTCAGATTTGTTTTTCCGATTCTTGAATATCTTAGAGAACAACGAAAAAATATTGTTGTGATGACTTATGATTACAGAGTTAGTTTGCTTCAGCCGTATTTTAAAACAAATGCAGTTGAACATGGTGTAAAGGATGAAACTAAACTAAATCTCCCATCAAAAAAATTACTTGATAAGTTGACGAATATACGTTTTGATGTAATTATAGATGCTAACAGGGAAGAAGTTCTTTTTTATAATTACATTGCCCGATCGCTTAATTCACAGGTAAAAATTGGTTTTTCCAGATCAGACTCGGATAAATATTTTAACTTGCAGGTTGTCAATAAGCAGAATGATCCGGAAACATCATACAAAAATCTCATCGATTGTTTAAAAATGTTTCAAGGACATTGAGATGAATTTTGAAGTAAAAAAAGAAACAGGGATAACAATTTTTAAATTGAACGAAGCAAGACTCGATACGAACATATCAGGTTTGCTCAAAGGTGAGTTTACTATGCTCTTAAAGGTTGAAGGTGCAAAAAAATTTATTCTTGATTTATCTTCCGTTGAAAGCTGCGACAGCTCAGGTCTCAGCGCTATTCTTGTTGCTAATAGAATTCTCAATTCTACAAATGGGCAAATGCGAATTGCGTCGCCATCAGAAAAAGTGTATGCACTTATTAAAATTACTCAGTTAGACAGGGTGCTTCCGGTTTGTCAGACAGTTGATGAAGCGTTTCAGGATTTGAAAAAAGTAGATTAAATACAATTAATTTTTACGAATCTTCTTTCTTACACAATTCATTTACATAATAAAAAGCACCAAGGTAACCCAAATCAAGAGCCTTTTTCAAATCTGCGCACCCACCATCAACATCGTTCATTTTGTGTTTTAAAAGTCCTCTTTCAAGGTATGCAACTTCATACTTTGGATTAATTTCTATTGCCTTCGAAAGGTAATTGATTGCTTCTGAAGTATTTTCCTTTTGTTTCAAACAGAGCGCAAGATCAAAATAAGCTTCCGGAGAATCGCTAACAGAATTTATATAACTTTTGAGATTAAGAATCGCATTATCCATATCGTCGAGAAAAAAGTAGGACAATCCTTTGTAATAGAATGCATTTGGTTCTTTCATTTTTAAGTTTATACATTCTGTAAAATCACTAAGTGCACTCTCGTGATTTTTTAGTTGAAACTTTGTTAGCCCACGGCAGTAAAATCCGGTAATTTCGTGCGGATTAGTCTCAATAGCAAGACTGAATTCTTCTAAAGCTTTCTTGTAATCCAGATTATTAAAATTTTCTACGCCGTTCCTTATTGAATTCTGCACTTTCAAGTTATTAAAATCAATATATGTAGCATACCTGTTTATTTCAGCATTAATATCTTTTGATGGAAAAATAAGTTCTTCCTTTGGAAAGAGATCCTCTGATTTCTGAACTTCTACAGGAATTTCCTTTTCAGGAACTTTTTTATCCACTGCCTGTTCTTCATTAACCTGCTTTTCAAGTATTTTTTCAAGTTCGGTTTTTTCGCGCAAAGATAATTTTGCCTCGAATTCTTTATTTCCTCTTTTAAAGAAAAGTATTAATCCATAAACAATTATGAGTAACGCTATTGCGCCAATCAGATACAGCATACTAAGTTTACCATTATTGATCTATTCCTTGAACTATTTGTATTTAGTATAAAATATTCTACGACAAATTTAGACAAAAATCCATATTTTTTCATTAATGAAAAGTTAAAAGTTCTGATAATCTCAGCGTGCTTTAATAAACATAGCGCAATAAGGGTTGATTATCTCTAACTATAAGTAATAGTGGTATTTTGAAGAGTAATTCAAATTTTATTTGAGTGAAAAATTTTCCCGGGTGTTCATTATAGACGCTATTGAAAAAGGGTTCGGTTATTGTTGAAAGAAATTGACATTACATCTCTGAAAAATTTAAAGCTTATCGTATCAGATATTGACGGAACTCTTTTGAATGATAATGGGGAAATAGGATCTGAAAGTAAAAAATTAATCCGGGAGCTGATGAAGGAAAATGTAATCATCTCACTGGCAACAGGCAGACTTCATTCTGCAACGATAGAGATTGCAAAACAACTTTCGCTGAACGGATATATTATATCGCTTGATGGTGCTCTGATAAAAAGTTATATCAGTGATAAAAGAATATTTGAATCATACCTTAAAAAACGACACTTACAAAAAGCCATCAAGCTATCGGAAGAATTGCTTATTAATATTGCACTTTGTCATGGAGACACTATTTATTATACGGAAAATAATTCTATATTACCTTCACTGCTCAGCAAGTATGGTGCGATCTATACGAAAGTAGGTTCTTATTCAGATTACATTGCAGATACGCTTGAAATTGTCTGTTCAAGCGATATAAAAAATTCAATTAAAAGAATGGAAAATAAATTCAGATTTCCGAATACAATTGGCTGCAGCACTTCATATTTTCGAAGTAAGAAAAATGAAAATATTTTTTATCTTGAGATCAGAAAAGCAGGCTGTTCAAAAGGAAAAGCGTTTCGCAGATTGTTGAGGCATTTATCGCTGAAGCATCAACAGGCAGCAGTTTTAGGTGATTGGTACAATGATCTGCCGATGTTTCAAACAAATGGAATTAAAGCAGCAGTTGCAAATGCAATCCCTGAATTAATTAGTGCTGCAGATTTCATAACAACCAGGTCAAATAATGATGATGGAACTGCTGAGTTTTTTGAGATGGTTTTAAAATCGAAGAGAGATAAAAATGGATAATCCCGGAAATAAAAAAAGTGGAAAAGGGTTGTTCACAAAATTCTTATTGGGTTTTGTAACAATAATTTTAATCGTAATTATGTTTCCCAAAGGTGAGTCTATCGAATTTGAAGTCTCCGAAGGTGCTATCTGGTTGTATGATGATCTGATTGCACCATTCAGCTTTCCGATAAAAAAAAGTGATGAAGTTTATAGCAAAGAAGTCAATGCTGCAAAAAGAAGTGTTTATCCGGTGTTCCTGGATGAAAGCACAAACAAACAAAAAAGTATAGAAACGTTAAAGAATTACAATGCTTATTTGATAAAAGCAATAGATGAAAGCATTGAAACCAAATCAACAGTTGTTACAAATCCAACGTTCCTCAGCACCCCTTCATTTTTAATTCTTCAAAATCTGAGAATAAAAGAAAGAAATCTGATCCGGTCAGGTAATCAATTGAAAAATTTTTTTAATGCTGCTGTTGACGCACTCTCTTCGATCTATGTAACAGGAGTACTTAGCATAGATACAGGCACTCAATTAAGAGACAGTATTGCTCTGAGAAAGGGAAACTTTGATACGATTGAACCTATCAGCGAATATTTATTTCTTGATCAGGTAAAGAAAGAAATCGCTGAGAGAGTTGAAAGAACAGAATTTACTGAAGAAATAAAAACCGCGTTGCTGGAATACACAACACACTTTCTGCTGCCGACCATCGTGTTCAGCAGCGAGCTGACCGATGAGGAAACAACCCAGGCTCAAAACAACGTTTCCCGGTATTCCGGAATTGTGAATGAAAATGAAAGAATAATAGCAAAGCATGATCGTATTACAAAAGACATTAAACTAAAAATTGAATCTTATAAAGAAGCCAAGGGTGATCTGATTGGTCAGGGTGCGTCGATACTCCAGTCAGTTGGAAAATTTTTTCATATTGGATTAATTCTATCGCTGCTAGTTACCTATTTATATCTGTTCAGGAAAAAAATATTTTATGATAATCAAAAGCTGCTGATGTTTGTCATAATAATTCTATTTGTTTCGTTCGTTACATTCCTTATCAACCAGGTAAAAGTTCAGGCACCACTTCAATATATGATTTTTATCCCCGCTGCGTCGATGCTGCTTACAATTATGTTTGATTCAAGAATCGGGTTTTATTCCACTGTAATTATGACTTTAATAACGGGTGCTTTAAGGGGAAATGATTATACTTTTATGACTATGAATCTGATAGCAGGCGGCATTGCAGTTTATTCGGTTCGTGATATTAAAAACCGATCACAAATATTCAGATCGTTTCTTTTCATTTTACTTGGATACATACTTTCAATCTTTGCATTCGGGTTTGAGAGGTTTGCTACTGTAGATAATATGCTTATTGAATCAGCGTTTGCTGCTACAAATGCTTTGATTAGTCCTGTTCTCACTTATGGTTTATTAATTTTCTTTGAAAGATTTTTCAAAATAACAACAGACCTTACATTGCTCGAGTTATCGAATTTTGACAGACCATTATTAAAAGAACTTGCCCGAAAGGCACCCGGAACTTTCAATCATTCTATGACGATGGGAACCCTGGCAGAAGCTGCTGCAGAAAAAATCGGGGCAAACCCATTACTTGCAAGAATTGGTGCGTACTATCACGATGTAGGAAAAACAATTTCACCTCAGAATTTTGTGGAGAACCAATTGAATAACCAGAACGTTCATGAAAATCTGACACCCGAAGAAAGTGTAAGTATGATAGTTCAACACGTTAATGAAGGAATTGAACTTGCAAAAGAGAATAAACTTCCAAAGGAGATAATTGATTTTATCCCGATGCACCACGGGCGGATGGTTATGAGTTATTTCTATGAACGCGCTAAAAAGATTTATGGTGAGGAAAAAGTAAAAGTTGATGACTTCCGATATCCAGGTCCGAAACCGAACACAAAAGAAACCGCTATTGTTATGCTTGCAGACGGATGTGAATCCGCTGTCAGGTCAATCGAGAATCCGGATCCAACAAAAGTCGAGAATGTTATTGATAGTATATTTAAATCGAGGATTGATGATAGGCAGCTTGAAGATTCTCCTGTCAATTTCAGAGATATAAAAATTATGAAAGAAGAATTCCTTAATATACTTCTCGGACAGCATCACCGGAGAATAAAATACCCGAAGCAGGAAGAAGCAGAAAAAGGAATTCAAACTGAAAACAAATAATGGATGTTTTTTTAAGAGAATACCTGGCATCACTGAAACTAGAAAGAAATCTTTCCGAAAATACAATCGCATCCTATAAAAATGACCTCACGTCGTTACTGAACTTTTTGAATGATTCAGGAGTTGATGATCCTTCGCAGATAAATTCAAAAATGCTGAATGACTTTTTTATTTTATTGACTAAACTCGGATTGAGCAGCAGGTCATCTGCAAGATATTATTCATCGTTGAAAGGTTTCTTCGGCTATCTAATTGCAAGCAGTTACATTGAAGCAAATCCGATGGAAAAAATATCCGCACCGAAAGTGAGTAAAGGATTACCGAACGTTCTAAACATCAATGAAATTGAAGCGATACTTTCCCAGCCGGATACGAGTAAAAAACTTGGATTGAGAGATAAAGCACTTCTCGAAACATTTTATGCCTGCGGACTTCGTGTTTCCGAGCTTATTAATCTTAAAATATCAGATCTTTTTTTGAATGAAGAGATGATAAGAGTTTTTGGCAAAGGCTCGAAGGAAAGGTTTGTACCGATTGGCTCTTCTGCTATTAACTGGATTACCGAATATCTGAAAAACAGCAGACCATTGCTTGAGAAGAAAGCAAAAAGTCAGCACGTTTTATTTTTGAACAGCAGGGGAACGAAACTATCACGAATGGGGGTCTGGAAAATTGTTGACAGCAATGCAAAGTTAGCGGGAATAAAAAAAGAAGTTCATCCGCATACGTTCAGACATTCATTTGCAACTCACTTGCTTGAAGGTGGTGCTGATCTGCGTGCTGTTCAGGAAATGCTTGGTCACGTTGATATTTCCACAACGCAGATTTATACTCATATTGACAGAGATTATATAAAACAGGTTCACAAAGATTATCATCCGAGGGGTTAAAATTATTTTATAGAAAATCTGTGAAAACAAGAATTCGAAAAAAATTAACACTGTCCAATTTTTACATTCTAAAATCTATTTATTATGTTTCATCTGAAATTTATTTTAATGAAAACCTAATGTTTATTTATGTGAAATAAGGTAAAACAAATGATACCGGAAATTTTGAAAATTAGGAAAAGAACGCTACGTATTTGGTTGATTTTAATCTTATCTAATTCATCATTCCTCCTTTCTCAACCGCAAAATATTACAACACCAATGAATGAAGGAGTTACTCCTGAAAGAGATTTTAGTTACTACAAGAATTTGTATTCTGAGTTTAACTTAAATCAATCAGTTGACAGCAACTTAACACAACTAAGCCATTTTGCAATCGGGCCCTGTATGGATGTAGTAGTTGAAGGTAATTTGGCTTACGCTGGCAATGGAGGATACTTTCAGGTTATAAATATAAGTAATCCTTCTGAACCAATAGTGTTGGGTGAAGTCTTATTGCCTGAAGGAATTGTTTATGATATCGAAATTAATGGAAGTTATGCTTACCTCCTTGCACCATTTACAGTTATTGATATTACAGATCCATATAACCCAGAAATTATTTTTTTTGAATTAATTAGTGGTGGTTTGGATGAAATTTATATTCAAGGAAATCATGCTTACCTGGGAGGATTCTCATCGATTAGTATAGTGGATATTGAAGACCCCCACAATCCTGATGTGTTAGGTTACGCTGGAACATCGGGGGAGATGGTAAATTCAATTGCCATTTATGATAACTATTTATATGCAACAACATACGATGGTTTAGTGATTGATATTTTTGATATTACTGATAAAAACAACCCTGTCTGGGTTAATGGTAAATTTATTGGATATGTTGGAGGAGGTTTATTCGTTAAAGATACACTGTTATATGCAGGCTGCCTTTCTCAACCCCAATTTAGAATTTATAATATTTCTAACCCTTTAAACCCAAATTTATTAACAGGTTTGAAGTTTGAGGATGTGCCCATTGAAATATCAGTTAAAGATACAATTGCATTTGCTTCTTTGTATACTAAAGGGTTTTCTATAATTAATATAACAAATAATAATCCTGTAGAGATTGAGCATATAAATACAAATTATTCTCCATTTACTTTTAATCATTCAGTTGGTGAAAATAATCTTCTAATTTCTTTCTATTCAGGTTTTGATATTGTAAATATTGAGAATATTGACTCAACATTTTATTTGGGGTCATTTTTTACATCAGATTTTATCACAAGGATTGATAAAATAAATAATTTATTATATAGCGCTTCTTATTATGGCGGATTAAAAATTATTGACTATTCTAACCCTGTAAAATTGAAAGTCATTGGACAATATCAGGATAAATCAGCTTATAAAGATTTAGAAGTAAGTGATAGTATAACCTACGTTCTAACCGATCATTCCTTAGTTATTATAAATACAAAAAATCCTTTAAATCCATTTTTTATCTCGGAGTTAGAGTTTAATAAATCATTTAGGGATGCGGGAGCATTGCTTTTAATTGATACAATTCTAATAGCTTCAATGGATAAAGATTATTTTGGTATTATTAATATTGAAGATCCCTATGTACCTGCCTTAATTGACAGCTTTTCAGCAATAGGATTTATTATGGATTTAGGATTTAAGGATGGAATTTTATTTAGTTCTGAAAAACATATGGGGACACAACTTTATGATTTAAAAACTAAGCCACCTATTAATATTACTTCTCTTACAGAAGGATTATCACTTTCTCTATTAATAAAAAACAATCTGTTATTTTGTTTTATGGGTGGACTTTATATATATAATATAGAAAATCCATCATCACCATTATTAATAAAAAATTATTTCCCTTTCAGTTCGGGAATTGGGTCAGCTGACATAACCATAATAAATGATTTTTTATTTTTAGGATTAAGCAGGAATTTAGAAGCAATAAATATTTCTGATTCAACTGATCCATACTTAGAAGGATATATAAGAGAAGTTGATGTCTCTGCTGTAGCCGCATCTGGCAATCTGGTTTTTGTGGGAAACAGAAGCAGAGGAATAATTGTGTATAAGGCAGATTTTATAACTTCGATTGAAAATGAAATTTTTACATCACTATCGGAATTAACTTTTTTCCAGAACTATCCAAATCCATTTAACAGCAGTACAAATATCTCCTATTATTTGCCTCAATCAGGAACTGTTACATTAAAAGTTTTTGATATACTTGGCAGGGAAATAGAAACTTTGGTTGATGAATATCAATTTGAAGGGAGAAGAGAAATACAATTCAACTCCCCAAAATTAGCTTCAGGAGTTTATTTCTTACAATTGAGCACTGAAATGGGTGTAATTAATAAAAAAATTATATTAACGAAGTAAGTAATAAAGGTAATTAAATTTTAATCACTTCAATAACAGGAGGAAAAAATGAAAAAAATTATCTTTTTAATTATGTTATTTATTTCCTTTAATAATTTTTGTCAAACTTATAAGGTTGACAATATTAATATTACAAACAATTCTGAGGAACAATACGAAACTGCTATCGCAGTCAATCCGAACAACCCAAATCATTTGTTTGCTACGTGGATGGATTTTAGCGATGGTGTTAATAATAAACCAGGGTATGGGATCTCAACAGATGGAGGAATAACTTGGTCCAATAATTTAATACCTCTTCCTACAGGTTTAACAAGAGGGGCTGATCCTTCATGTATATTTGACTTAAATAACAACTTGTATTATTCTTATATGGCTTATATTCCAAGTAGATTCCCTTATGTTGCAAATTCAACAAACAACGGTATTGATTGGAATAACATAGAGGTTAGTAATCACTCTTATATTGATAAACCGTATATATCTTTTGATCCTGAAATTAATAGATTTTATTTAGCATACATATTATTAACAGGTGAGTCAAATGAAGTTTATTTTACCTACTCAGACAATGCTTCAAATTGGCAAGGTTTACAAAAACTTGATGAAGTTTTAGATAATTATTTATTACCGGAATTTATTAATGAATATACATCGTTCTCATATTTTGCTGGGACAGTACCTGCTGTTTCCCCCAATGGCGATGTTTATGTAGTATGGCTTCAAGGTGAACAGTATAATGATTCCGGTAGTTCAATAAGAATCCGAAGATCAACTGATAATGGGATAAGTTTTGAACCTTTAATTATTGCAGCACCAAATATTAGAGTCTCCACCAATCAAAAATTTGGAGCACTTAGAAATTATAGTAATCCGACCATTGCATTTAAACCAGATGGAGACATATGCATAGTTTTTGTTCAAAAAGATATTGGTGAAGATTTAAACATCTATTATATTATTTCTGAAGATGATGGAGAAAATTGGACTAGCCCTGAAATTGCTACTGAGTTGACTTCGGGACATCAGCTTTTTCCATGGTTAAGTACAGATTCTAATGGGAACATTCACTTGGCTTATTACAACCTTGAAGATTGGGAATTAAATGTCTATGTATCAGAATTATTTAAAGATGAAAATTCATTTTATTTACATGATTATAAAATTACTAATTTTACCAATTCCATAAGTGACCCAAGAAATTGTAATCTTTGCAGTAATAATGATTATTTAGGTATTACATCTAGTGTAGGAAACAGAGTGTTCCCAATTTGGACTGATTATAGAGATAATAATCCAGAAGTTTACATTGCAAAATATGAAAGTGATTTAAGATTTGCTTATGAAAATAAATCACTAGATCATACCGCAACATCTTTAAACGGTCAAAGAAAATTAGTGAAAGACAATGCTGGAAATTATCACATCGTATTTACTTCAGGTGGAGAAATTTTTTATCGTAAAAGTACTAATAACGGAAATAGCTGGCAGGCACCTGTTCGTTTAAGCGATGGCACCGGTGAAAATAAATTTCCAAGTATAACCACAATGGATAACTATTTATACATAACCTGGCAGCAATACTTAGGTTTAGACGGGAGTCAGCATAAATACAAAATTAAAGGAATGTATACGTCAATGACAGGCTGGTCTCCAATGACAATTAATGATGATGAAGTATATTTTTCTTCTCCAACAGATCCTCTGCCAGTAATAGTTGCTGCTGAAAATATTGATAATAATTATTCAAGCACTGATGGTTTACCTGAAGTTATGATCGCCTATAGAAACTCCGATGGAATATATCATATAAACTTATTCGCCTGGACACCTGATTCTCAAATTTATTATTATAGTCAACAGGGTTCAGTTCATAAAATACCTAATACTTCGACAGGGTACAGGAACTCGAGCATAACTGTAAACGGGCTTGGGGAGATATTGCTTACGTGTGATTATATGGGCAACATTTATGCTTTTTTAACGGCAGGAGGAAGTTGGTCTGCTATCTCATCTTCAATTTTTCAGTCTGCATATATTTCAAGCAGTACGAAAAGTTCTGTTACAAGCGATGCATTGAATTACTTTCATATCTCCTGGCAAGGAGAGAATTGGGTATATCAAACAAACTCAATACTTCATAAAAGAATATCAACATCCGGTGGGATTGGAACACCAATTACAGAATTCAGAAATAATCAGTATATGAGTTTTCAGCCGTCAACATTTGGACACCTTGATACAAACGGAGGTGTTACACTTTATTGGTATACTGGTGATGACCTGGATATTAAGAAAGTTATTAATGACGGCACACGGTGGGATCATTCGTCTACTGAGTTTATTCCTTCTATACAGACAAATGCAAGATTTGTTAACTCCATTGATAAAGATTTACCATATGATTTTGCTTATTTCTGGACTTCTGCGGGTGATGCACCATACGATTGTAATACTTGTATCGGTTGTGAAGAAAATCAGGATGATTTTGGAGACGCCGATTCACTTGAGACGTTCAGGCGAGCAGAATTCAGTAACTCAGCACTTGACGCCATTCTCTCTTTGCAGCTCGGTAATTTTCAATTAAAAGACATTAACAATAACAGTTATCCTCTGGAACCAGAAGAACTTGATGCAAACTTTACTTTTCAGAATTTTAGTGATGTGCTTAACGTTTTATTCAGTGATTCTATTCCGCGGTCAAATTTGTATAAAAAAATCGCATTTGAGTACGAAGCTGTAATAAAGAACTTGTCTAAAATAAAAGCAATCAATACAAACGATGTTTCCTTAAAATTAAAATTAATTGACAGAACAACAGGAAATACTTTATATACTTCTGATTCTTATACACTTCCATTGGATTCAATAAAAAGAACAATATCAGGTAACCTGACAATCCCATTTAATAGGTTAAATCAGCGGTACGATTTAAGTGTTAAATTGATACTTGAAGGTGTTGCTGAAGAATATTTCAATCAAACTGAAAACATAAATCTGGTGAATACATATTTATCTTGTAGTGAGTATTTAGGTAAGGAAAACAAAACGAAAAATAATATTAGTCCTTTGACTGATTATAAATTGGAGCAGAATTACCCAAATCCTTTTAATCCTAGCACTCAAATCAAATATTCTATTGCTAATAATGGTTTTGTTGCAATGAAAATATATGATATTCTTGGAAGGGAAGTTGAAGTGCTTGTTAATGAAGAAAAACCAGAAGGCACATATACAATAAATTTTAATGCCAGTCATCTATCGAGCGGTATATACTTTTATCAAGTGAAAACAAATAATTTTATTGACACAAAGAAGATGATCCTGCTAAGATAATTCTTCGAAGATAGTACCACTAAAAGAGTATTTTCCTTTAGCAGTGACAAGCGGTCGGGCAAAACAACCCGGCCTTTTTTATTAGTCTCGCAGAAAATAATTTGTTCAAAAAATATAACACATCAATTCTTTAAACAGCACTTTTATTATTTTTAATATACTTAAACCAGAAATTGAGCTAATAATCTGATGGCTTTATTCTATATAAAAATATCATTAACAGTTCTTTTACTTATTCTTATTACTTCCTGCAAAGACGCAGGCAAAACGGAACAGCAAACCGGCACAACTGGAATTTCAGATACTTTAACTTCAAACGACCATAAAAATTTTCTATTTTTAACTGAGTGGTTCGATAAAGTTGGTGTTAATCAATATGATTTGAGAAAGAAAAAATACAAACCTGTTTGGTGGCACCCTCGTGAAAATGTTGTTATGCTGATTTATAAACCCGGGAATTTCGCGGCATATTTTCTTACTGCAGATAAAATTATAAATACTGAAAATATTCCTTCGTTCAGCGGATTAAAGCTGTTTATAATTTCAAACGATCTTTCCGAGATAAAACAAATTGATGATATCGGAGATGGCGTTCAGTTCACAGCACGATGGAATGATGATGAAAACCTGGAGTTAATATTTACTGCTGTGGATAAAACAATCGCAAATTATGTTAATCAATACACAAAAGTTTTTGACCATTACGGCAAGCTGGTTGACAGTGAGATCAGGACAATTGACATTCTTAAAAACGGTTTCCCTCAAATATTACCACCTGGAAATTCAAGTTTATCTCCGTCCGGGAAATTTGGAGTTTCATTCAAACAAGACACTGTATTTTTAAAAAAAGCGGACGGCGATTCACTTGAATTTATCTCAGTGATGAAGCACAAACTGAATAAACTCAACTGGAGCGAGGATGAAAAGTATTTATTCATCTCAACACTTGATCTGCAAAATGAAACGGTTAAAACTAAAAATCCCGAAACCTCAGAATTATTTATCTACTCGATGGAAGCAGATTCATTAATTGGTGCATTCAGCGGGGCAGGGCTTAAGAACTTTATCAGCCTGAATGATTTGCTGATTTTTGATGATGGGTTTGATAACAGTTCTGTGATAAACATTTTCAATCTGGATAAAAATAAAGTTATAGATATTATTAAACCCAGACAGGGATGCGGTCTTGTAACGATGCCACTACTGGCAGACAAATAACTACTTTTGAAAGTTTAATATTTTTTTAAGTCTCTTCGTGAGTGGGAAAAGAAAAACCAGGATTCTCCTGATCCAATCAGGTCGCTGCTGATCGAGCTTTGCATCAAATTCCCAGTTAGTCATTTCAATTCGGGTTTTCATTACTTCAGGATGAGTACCTTTAAACTTTATCAGATTTCCGAGGTCATCAAATTTAAGCGAAGTAAGTGGAGATTGGTTTATTTCTTCGTCTGTGTGATAAAGTTTGTGAAAGTCTTTTCTTTTCATCATCATTGTATCCGGTGGTCTGACCCAACCGTAATGATATATTTCAGCATCTATGTCAACAGAATTTATTGATGAGCCGACTTTATGTTTAAAGTTCGTTGCATCGCCCCACGACACAATATCTTTGTTAAGTTTGATGACCCGGCTTTCTTTGAAATACCAATTTCTGTAGTTATCCTGAACGTAATCATAGCTTCCGTAGAAATGTTTGTATCTGAATCGTAATCCTTCAACATTATCGTTACTGAAATATTTCTTCATAGCGATCATTACTGTATCAAGATACTTTTCGTGGAGAATTTCATCTGCCTGGATATAAACTCCCCAATCACCAGAACATTCTGTTAAAGCTGCATTTGTTTCAACAGATAATAACTTTCCCCCTTCGCGCAATGTCATATCCCATGTTCTGCTGATTATTTTGATCTTGTTACTATCAATCGATTTTACTGCTTCAAAAGTTTTATCTTCAGAGTCACCGACATTTACAATCAGCTCGTCACACAGCGGAAGAATACTTAGAATAGCTTCACGGAAAGGATAAAAATACTTTATACCATTTCTTATTATTGTGAAACCGCTTACTTTCATTTTTCGTTGAGTTTGAACTGCATATAATAGAGTTTGTGATAAAGACCGTTCCTTAATAAAAGTTCCTCGTGTGCGCCCTCTTCAACAATTTCGCCGTCGCTGATCACAATAATTTTATTTGCTTTTTGAATAGTAGATAATCTGTGTGCAATAACGATTGAAGTTCTTCCTTTCATTAATCTTTCAATTGCCTGCTGAACCAACACTTCAGATTCTGTATCAAGAGATGAAGTTGCCTCATCAAGTATTAATATCGGAGGATTTTTTAACAATGCACGCGCAATGGAAAGGCGTTGTCTTTCTCCACCAGATAATTTGGTTCCGCGATCACCAATAACCGTTTCATAACCGTCTTTCAACGGTTGAATAAAATTATCTGCATTAGCAGCTTTTGCAGCTTCAATTATTCGATCCATCGGAACGTCTTGTAATCCATAAGCGATGTTATTTCTTATTGTGTCATTGAATAATATTGTTTCCTGAGTAACAACACCAATAAAAGAGCGAAGCGATTTCATTGAGATATTTCTAATATCTATATCGTCAATCAGTACTTGCCCGCCTGTAACATCATAAAAGCGCGGGATAAGATCAACGAGGCTGGATTTTCCGGCTCCGCTGGGCCCAACTATTGCCAAAACTTCTCCTTTATTTATTTCCACATTGATGTTACTAAGCACTAAATCACTTTTTTCATATTTGAAACTAACGTTCTGAAATTGAATTTTCTTATTAAAAGATTTTAATTCAACAGCATTTGGAGCGTCAACTATTTTTGGAGTTGTATCAAGAATTGAAAAAACTCTCTCTGATGCAGCAATACCTTCCTGTATGCTGTTAAAAACCTGTCCAATCAGTTTTATTGAAGGCATCATCTGGAAAAATATTCCAAGGAATACAAAGAATGCACCCGGAGTCATATCGCTTTTGCCCTGCACAATCTGGCTGCCAATAAAGTAAAGTATTATTGATATAGTTATAACTCCAAGAGTTTCTGTTATTGGAGAAGCAAGAGCTCTTCTTCTTACTAGAGTTGTAAGCAGGTTAAAATATTTTTTTTCTTCTTCACGAAATCTTTCTACTTCATATTGTTCCATCCCAAAGGCTTTTACAATTCTCATCGCACCAAAAGTTTCATCGAGTATCGAAGTGATTTCTGCAATTCTTTCCTGTGATCTGATGCTTTTTCTTTTCAATGAGTCGCTTATTTTAGCAAGTATAAATCCTGTAACAGGAAGTAATGCAAAAATCAGTAATGTCAACTGCCAGTTGAAAATAAAAAGTACAGCAGAAAAAATTATGATGAGCGGAGGATCCCGGAAAATACTATTTATTACCGCTATCATTGAATCTTTTATTATCTGGACGTCATTAATTATTCTTGAAATTAATATCCCCTTTTTCTCTTCCGTGAAATAACCGAGAGATAATTTGTGAAAGTGAGTATATAGCTGGAGCCTGATATCTCTTATTATTCCCTGCTCAACGAAAGACATAAACCATGTCTGCAAATATGAAAAGAGATTTTTAAGCAGGAAGACGAGAATTATCAGGACGCATAAATATGTAACGAGTTCAATTTTTGAGTATGATTGAACAAACTGATTCAATTGATATGAGAGCCACTCCTTGATATTGACGATACTGAAACTGACTTCGGTACTTAGTTTGTCAGGTGATTGATTAAATAACAGATCTATAAACGGCATAACAAGACCGATTGAAGCAAGACTGAAAATAACAAATAGCAGCATGAAAAAATTTGCAGCAGCGAGAGGTTTGATGTACGGCTTAAGATATTTAAAGAATCGCCAAAAAACTTTCATTTGATACAACTAATAATAATCTTGTGTGAAAAGATAGTCACTAAAATTTAATTATTTAATCTTTTTAATTTAGCAGGGTAAATATATTATGATTTAGATACTGGGGACATTAAATTTAAACCATAAATGAGTAAATATCCTGCATCATTATTAAATAAAACGCTGTCATTCCAAATACAATTCAGGTGTAACTATTGAACGAAATTCAGGGAACTAAGGATTATAAAATTCTTGATTGGGTAATACTTTCATTATTCGTCATATTCATTTTAAGTCTTAGCAATTCAATCTTTGTTAACCAGATTGGATATTTTGGCGCACTTCTTTTTATACTGATCAAAGCATTTCTAACAAGAAAAAATCCATTCAGCAAAACAGGACTTGAACTTGCATTTGCATTGTATATGCTTGCTGAAATTATATCACTTATATTATCAGAGTATCAGGCGCAGGCATTTCATTTCTTTACAAAAAGAGCGCTGCTGATTCCTGTTCTTTATACCACGATAGTAGTAACAACAAATTTGAAACGCGGCAAAAACTTTTTTAATCTCTTTATTGTTGGTTCTTTAATCACGGGAATTGTTTACCTTGTTTTCGCTTTTCAATATTATCTGAACAATCAATATTTAATAACTGAATCCGGTCCGGCATTAATTCAGAACCCGATAACCACGAGCGAAATAATCAGCTTTGCAGTATTATTTCTTTTTGCATTTATAATTAACGAAAAAGCAAGTTGGAAAGTCAAACTGTTATTATATGCTGGTTTTGCCATTTCAGTTTTAACATTGATCGCAACCTTCAAACGTACTGGTTGGATGGGTGTTGCAATTGGAATCGTGCTTATTCTCATTATCAAAAAAAAATGGAAAATCCTTGTTCCGATTTTCATTGCCGGAATAGTATTATTCTTAATTGATAAGAACGTCAGCCAGGTAAGTGTTTATAATTTTGAAGGGTCAAGGGCTAAAAAACTTTATTCATTCAAAACTGATGGAAGAGCTTGGTCAGTTGCAAAAGATGACAGCTTATTTATAATTAACGATTATGAAAACGGACTTTTGTTTTATAAAGATTCAGTTCTCGTAAGAAAAATTGCAACTCCCGAACCCGCTACTTCTTTTTTGAAAGTTGATGACAGCATATTCATCGCTCAACTGATTGACACACGATTTTTAATATTCAAAAAAAATAATCAGGAAATCAATCAGATAAATGAAATTTTACCCCCCGGGAATACAAAAGATTTTTTCTTACTTGATAAATCACTCTATACTTTAGACATTGATAGCGGACTTACATTTTATAATTCGATAACCGAAGCAACTACACCAGTACGTTTTCCTGAGTTAAAAGGCTTTATTAAAATGTTTGTTGACTCCTCATCATTTTTCTTTGCTGGAGATGGACCAGGCGCAGCAGTTTATTCCAGAGAAGGAAATTTTCCTGGTAAATTGATTGCTAAAAAAGACGTTGATAATTTGAGGAGAATTTACTTCTTTGAAGGAAATATGATCGTTGGTAATTCAGAATGTGTGTGGATGTACAGATTAGAAAATAATCAGATTGTATTAAAAGATCATCCGAAAGAGATCAGTCACGTCAACAGGATTGATAGTGACGGAGATATCCTTGCTGTGCTTACTGGTAATGGAACAATTTATAAACTTAAAGTTAATGAAAATCAGAAATTTGAGATTATAGCAAGTGATCAGGTTTCACCAAAACCAACGAACTTCAATTATTCTGATGGAAATATTTATTGCACATACATAAACCGTGGAAGACTTTTAAGCTTCTTCGATCCGTATCTTCAGCAGAATTTTAATCGTTTAGCACTCTGGCGCGGTGGCTGGGAAATATTTAAAGATTATCCTTTGTTTGGTGTTGGTGACATTGGAATTGAAAAGTATTATGTTCATTACAAACGTCCTTATGACAAAGAAATACACGGACATCTTCACAACAACTATTTTCATTTTCTGGCTACTCTGGGATTGTTCGGGCTCTCAGCTATAATGTATATGTTTATTATGATTATAATTAAAATCAGCCGGATTTATAAATCTACAAAAGGTAAACCGTTTATCGCATCTTACTCACTTGGAGCGTTGGCTGCTTTTGTCAATATCCTTATTGCTGGATTATCTGAACTTAATTTCTGGGACCAGGAAATTGCGACACTGATTTATTTTACAGTCGGATTGAACGTTGCATTATTCATTCGATATAAAGAAGAAACAAATGAGAGTTAAAATTAAGCTCTCATCATTATTTTTGGATAAATATTTAAAATAAAAACAACTTTGACTATTCACTGTATATGCAAAACACCGATAAAAAAGAAATTATAAAACATATAAAAAAATTGTCCTCACCTTTCAATCCAAAAAGCAAAGAACTTGCGATCATTCTTGCAGCCGGTCACGGCAAAAGAATAAAATCTCAGCGATCAAAAATGCTTCACACAATTTGGGGAATTCCAACCGTTGAAAGAGTACACAATGCCTGCACAAAAGCTGTGAAAGGAATAAACTCCGTTGTAGTTGTAGGAATCAAAGCACTTGATGTGTTGAATGTTCTTGGAAAAAAATCAAACACAGCTTATGCTTACCAGGAGGAACAGAACGGAACCGGACACGCAGTTCAGGTTGCTCTGAAAAGTATTAAAAATTTTCCTGATGATGGAATTGTTTACGTGCTTCCAGGTGATATGGGATTGATAGATGTCGAAACACTTCAAAGTTTCAGAAAAAGTTTTGTTGACTCAAAAGCTGATATGATTGTTCTGACAGGACTGTTCAAAGGAGATTCAAAGGAAAATAATTATGGAAGAATAATCCGAGTTAAGTATAAAGACACAAAGGGAAAACGATCCGGAAAAGATCATGGGAAAGTAATTGAGATAATGGAGTACAAAGATATTCTTGCTTTACCTGATGGAAAGTCGTATGTAACAAATTATAAAGGGAAGAAGTATTCTTTTACAAAAAAAGAACTAATTGAAAATAATGAATACAACTCCGGTGTTTTCGCTTTCCGGTTTGGGAAGTTGAAAGAACTTATTAATAAACTCAAGAGTGAAAACGTTCAGAAAGAAATATATCTCACCGATCTCATTTCACTATTCAATGAAAAGAATTATTCTGTTTCTGCTGTAAGCCCCGAAAAAGATTACGTTGTAATGGGCTTTAACAACAAGTCTGTGTTGAAAGAAATGGAAGCTATTGCCCGGAAAAATGTTTATGAAAAGCTGAAAGACATTATTGAAATTGAAGACCCGGATGATTTCTTCATCCACGAAAAAGTTGTTGAAAATATTTTAATGGCGGATAAAAAGTATGCTGCACTTGATGTTGTTATTGGAAAAGGTGTTCATATCGGAAAAGATGTGAACCTGAATTTTAATTTGCAACTTGGAAAAAATGTTTTTGTTGACGGGAAAGTTTTGTTCGGGAAAAATGTTTCTGTAAGTCAGAATGTTCATCTTTCCTGTTACCCGGGACAAACACTTAAAATCGGGAACGATGTGCAAATCCTCTGGGGAGATATTATCAAGGGAAACATTGTTATCGGTGATGGTTCAATAATTGAATCCAGTGTTAATATGACCGGCAGTGATGAATTCCCATTACGAATTGGAAAAAATGTTTTGATAAAAGGAACATCATACATTTTCGGTTCGAAAATAGCTGACAATCTTTTTATCGAGCACAGCATACTTGTTAAAAAGAAAGTTCGAGCAGTGAAAGATAAAAAAGGAAAGATACAGCCAGTAAGATATTTTGTGCCGGAGAGTGAGGGGAAGAAAGTGATTCAAGATTTGTAGAATAAAAAAGCTCTTCTTTCGAAGAGCTTTTTTGTGTGAGAAAAATTTATGAGGGGAGTGTAAATAATTCTGTGTAAATGGTTAAAGTAAGAAATTAGCTAAGTGCTGCGAAGCGTAGCGAAGCAGCACTTAGCTTGGCGAAAATCCTTCGGGGTTTTCATTTCACAAAAAACTAATTACTTTTAACCATTATCCGAACTACCTTTTGGTAGTCAGGAAGGAGATTTACAGAATGGAACTTACTCCAGAGATGATCGAGCAGTTAAAAGCCGATCTTAAAAAAGCTAAAACATATCAAGACTTGATGGGAGAAGGAGGAGCCATCAAGAAGATCATCAAAGCCTCTTTAGAGGGAATGCTGGATGCTGAACTTACCGAACACCTGGGTTATGAAAAATACTCACCTGCTGGTAAAAACACAGGTAACAGTCGTAACGGTAAAACCCACAAGACGCTGAAGAATGATAACGGAGAAATTGAGCTAACAGTACCCAGAGATCGCAACGGTTCATTTGATCCTATTGTAGTAAAAAAGTATGAGCGAACCCTGGGACCGATTGAAGATAAAATTATCTCAATGTATGCAAAGGGAATGACCACAAGAGATATACAATCACACGTTCAGGAGTTCTATGGATTGGATATAAGTGCATCGCTGGTTTCACAGATAACCGATAAGATCATTGACCTTGCCAAAGAATGGCACAACCGTCCACTTGAATCGGTTTACCCAATAGTATTTTTCGATGCAATCCATTACAAAGTAACCAGCGAAGGAAAGGTAACTAATAAAGCAGCTTACACTTGTCTGGCGCTTGATATTACGGGTAAAAAGGATCTTCTGGGCTTATGGGTAAGCGAAGCTGAAGGCTCAAACTTCTGGCTTGGTGTTTTAACTGAATTAAAGAATCGTGGTCTCCAGGATATCCTTATTGCTTGTGTTGATGGACTGAAAGGTTTTCCTGAAGCAATCAATACAGTTTTTCCGGGAACAGAAATCCAGCTCTGTATCATTCACCTAATCAGAAACACTCTGAGATATATTGCAAGCAAAGATCAGAAATCATTTATGAAGGAACTTCGATTAGTTTACTCGGCACCAACAGAAGAAGCAGCTCTGATTGCTCTTGACAATCTGGAAGAAAACTGGGGCAAGAAATATTCTCTATCAATCAGAACCTGGAGACAGAACTGGGTTCACGCTTCTACGTTTTTCAAGTATCCGGATGAAATCAGAAGAATCATTTACACTACCAATGCTGTTGAAGCTGTGCATCGTCAGTTTAGAAAGGTAACAAAACAGAGAAGCATTTTTCCCAATGATGAAGCACTGAAAAAAATGCTTTACTTAGCTTACAGAGATATATCAAAAAAGTGGACTGTTATGCCCGTGCAGAACTGGGCTGTTGCTTTATCTCATTTATCTATTATTTTTGACCAGAGATTAAAAAATGTTCTTTAATACTAATTCCCATTTACACAAATTATTTTACAGACTCTTTATGAGCGAGCTATGCTTTTTTCTGTAAACTGTTCAGGTGTCTTGTTATCATCGATTTTTTTCGTGAAGCTGTGTTCTTTTTAATAAGACCTTTTGTAGTTCCTTTATCAAGAATGCTTACAGCTTCTTTATAAAGTTTTTCTGCTTCTTCCTTGTTTGCAGATGCTAAAACTTTTTTAACGCTTGATTTAATCCTGGATTCTGCTGCTTTGTTAACTACCTGTCGTCTTGCACTTACTCTAATTCTTTTTTCAGCCGATTTATGAGTTGCCATTAAATAAAAATCCTTCTTTTTTAACTAATTATAACTTCTTTTTGTCAAAATTTGAGTGCCAAATATAGGTTATATGGGATTTGAAATCAACCTTTGTGAAGGTAACTTTTGAAGGCTAATTATTTCAATTTATGATGTCACCCTGAACTAATTTCAGGGTCTTTTTCTTAATTCAGAAGGAATATTAAGATCCCGAAACAAGTTCGGGATGACTGATGATGCTAAAAATCAATGAAATATATCATTCAATTCAAGGCGAAAGTACGAGTGCCGGAAGACCTTGTGTTTTCGTACGATTGACTTACTGCAATCTTCGCTGTACTTACTGCGATACTGAATATGCTTTTTACGAAGGAAAAGATTTTTCAGTTCAACAAGTTATTGATGAAGTTGAAAAATATAATTGCAAACTTGTTGAAGTAACCGGCGGTGAGCCACTAGTTCAGATAGATGAATGTCTTGAGTTGATGAAAAGACTATGCGATCTTGGATATGAAGTAATGATCGAAACAGGAGGAAGTCTTGCAATAAAAGATATTGATCATCGTGTGAAAATTATTATGGATTTGAAATGTCCATCAAGTGGTATGGAGAAAAAAAATCTTTATGAAAATCTGCAGTACTTGAAATCCACAGACGAATTAAAGTTTGTAATCGGCAATCGAGAAGATTATGAGTGGACAGTCAACACATTGAAAAAAAATAACCTGAAAGGTAAGTGTGAAATACTTTTCTCTGTTGTATTTGGCAAACTTGAACCGATTGAGTTGGTGAACTGGATTCTGGAAGATAAACTGGAGGTAAGATTTCAACTTCAGATGCATAAATTTATTTGGCACCCGGAAACAAAAGGAGTTTAGTGTGCTTTGTCATCACGATCCCGACTTTAGTCGGGAGAAGTGATCTCTGTTTATAAATTATTGTTGGGATTGCTTCGTATCCCGATAAATCGGGATTCTCGCAATGACAGAAGAAAAATTGGAAATAAAATTATGAAAATCGCAAAAGAGTTCAGATGGGAAATGGGACACAGATTACCGGATCATTTTGGTCTGTGCAAAAACATTCACGGTCATTCATACAAAATGCTCGTTGAGTTTGATGGTGAGCTTAACAAAGATGAAATGATCATTGATTATTACGATGTGGAAAAAATCATCAACCCGATAATTGAAAAACTCGATCATTCTTTTATGGTAAATAAAAACGATAAAGTTGTTCTTGAATTTTTAGAAAAGATGAATTCAAAAAAAGTTGTTGTTGATTTCCAATCAACTGCAGAAAACATCTGTCTTTATCTTTTGAATGAAATTAATAAAACTCAACTACCTGAAAACGTGAACGAAATCAAAGTTCGAGTGTATGAAACATCAGATGATTATGCTGAAGAATCATTGCGTTTATAATGAATAAAAGTAAGAGGAAGAATTCGAGTAGAAAAAATTTCAAATTCAATAAATCTCAAATTAAATTTAAACCTTCAAAAGATTTTTCTCGTTTCAAACTATTTATTGAGTACGATGGAACCCGCTATTCGGGCTGGCAGAAACAGGAAAACGCAAAGACAATTCAGGGAACAATTGTAAAAGCAGCAAAAGAAATTTTTGGAAATGAATTTATAGATCTGCAAGGTTCAGGAAGAACTGATAGTGGGGTTCATACACTTTGCCAGGTTGCTCATCTGGATGTTAAAACAGTTCTCTCTCCGAAAATTATTCGAATAAAATTGAACGATCTACTTCCGTATGATATCAATATTTTAAAGGTAGAAAAATCATCAACCAATTTTCATGCACGACATGATGCAAAGACACGTAGTTACATTTATCAAATTTCTAAAAGAAGAACGGCATTTGGGAAAAATTATGTTTGGTGGGTGAAAGACAAACTCGATTTTAATAAAATGGAATCGGCTTCAAAATTATTCATTGGTATGCACGACTTTTCATCTTTCACTGATGATGACCCGGATGAAAAATCCACAAGAGTTTTAATAGAAAATATTCAGATGAAAGAAGAGGGAGATTTAATTTTGATAAGAATAACCGGTTCGCATTTTATCTGGAAAATGGTTCGAAGAATTGTTGGAGTTCTTGTTGAAGTAGGTAGAGGAAAGAAAAATGAAGGTGATATTTTGAACTATCTGCACAAAAAATCAAATGAAGTTGCAAAGTTTACAGCACCGCCATCAGGATTATTTTTGGAAAGGGTTTTATATGTTGGAGATAAATTTGAAGATGATTTTAATACAATTAATAAAATTTCTTAAGTATTTACTCTTAAGCCTAAATTTGTAACAAATGCTAACAGAACTTGATGTATTAAAAGATGTCACACAAAAGTTTGAAAAGCTGAACTTTCAGTATATGTTAACCGGTTCGCTTGCAATGTCGTATTATGCTCAACCAAGAATGACAAGGGATATCGATTTAGTTGTAAATATTGTTCCGACTATGGTTGAAAATATGGAATCAGTTTTTGCATCAGATTACTATATTTCAGTTGACTCGATACATGATGCAATCCAAAATGAATTCATTTTTAATTTAATACATATTAAAAGTTTAATAAAAATAGATTGCATTGTAAAAAAGAATGATGAATACAGAATATCAGAATTTGAACGCAGGAAGAAAATAAGGTTAACAGATTTTGAAATTTTCATTGTAAGTAAAGAAGACTTGATAATTTCGAAATTGATTTGGTTCAGAGAGAGTGGTTCAGAAATCCAAAAAAAAGATATAAAAAATCTGCTTAATTCTGGTTATGAAAATGATTATTTGTTAAATTGGCTAAGAAAATTAAATCTTAATGAACAATTTCAAGCAGTAACAGATGAATGATACGTCTCCTCGAATAGAAGAAATGATAAACCAGATTTATTTGAAAAAGACTGGTGAAGAGAAAATTCTGATTGCATTAAAAATGTTTGAAACAGCCAGAGACATTGTAATATCTTCTCTGCCTAAAGATTTATCCGACAAAGAATTAAAGAAGGAATTGTTTTTAAGATTTTATGGAGATGAATTTGATGATATTATTCAAGAAAAAATTTATCGAAGGTTATAATCCAGAAGTTAAAATATTATTTAACCATCTTTTCTAATCTTAAAATTTCATCTCGCAGCGAAGCAGCTTTTTCAAACTCAAGATCTTTTGCAGCATTTCTCATTTGTTCCCGTAATTGATCTATCAAATCTTCTTTCTGTTCTTTGTTCATATACTTTAAAACCGGTTCGGCTACTTTAGCAAATCCGTAATCCTCTTTATCATCCCGCTTTCTAACTTCAGCAAGGGACGTTGAAGCGAGAATTTCTTCCATACTTTTATAGATTGTAGCAGGAACGATGTTATGTTCATCATTATATTTTTTCTGGAGTTTTCTTCGTCTGTTGGTTTCAGTAATAGTCTTTTGCATTGATTGCGTTATTACGTCAGCATACATAATCACTTTGCCATTTACATTTCGGGCAGTTCTTCCAGCAACCTGCATCAAAGATTTTTCGCTTCGAAGAAATCCTTCTTTATCAGCATCGATTATCGCGACAAGTGAAACTTCCGGAAGATCTAACCCTTCTCTCAGAAGATTTACGCCAACTAAAACATCAAATTCACCCAAACGTAAATCACGAAGTATTTCTACTCTTTCTAATGAATCAATATCGCTGTGAATGTAACGGACACGAATTTTTATTTTATCGAGATAATCTGCAAGGTCTTCAGCCATCTTTTTTGTTAGTGTTGTAACCAGAGTTCTTTCCTTTTTATTAACTCTGGTTCTTATTTCATCAATAAGATCATCAATTTGTCCTTTTATCGGACGAACTTCAATTTCGGGATCGAGCAATCCTGTTGGACGAATAATTTGTTCAACAATCACTCCATCGCACATCTCAAGTTCGTAATCACCCGGAGTAGCACTTACAAAAATTACCTGGTTTAACATTTCCATAAATTCTTCGTACTTCATCGGTCTGTTATCAAGTGCAGATGGTAAACGAAAACCGTACTCAACTAACGTACTTTTTCTGCTTCTGTCACCATTATACATTCCCCTGATCTGCGGAATTGTTACATGTGATTCATCAATCACCAAAAGAAAATCATCAGGAAAATAATCGAACAAGTTGAAAGGGCGCGAACCAGGTGCTCTTCCATCCATATGACGCGAATAATTTTCAATTCCGGAACAATAACCTATCTCCTTCATCATCTCAATATCGAACTTTGTTCTTTGTTCGAGTCGCTGTGCTTCAAGATATTTTTCTTCCTTACGAAATACTTCTAATCTCTCTGCAAGTTCCAGTTCGATATTGTATATTGCTTTCTGCATTTTATTGCGATCAGTGACAAAATATTTAGCAGGATAGATCGGAGCCGATTCAACTTCACGAATAATATTTCCGGTCAATGAATCGATGATAGAAATCCTTTCGATATCGTTATCCCAAAGTTCAACTCTGATTGCTTCTTCATTCTGATAAGCAGGGATTATTTCTATCACATCACCTCTTGCACGAAATGTTCCTCTTCCAAATTCAGAATCGTTTCTTACGAAATGGATATCTATCAACTCTCTTAAAAATTTTTTACGATCAAGTGTATCACCCTTTTTCACAAAAATAATTTGTCTGGCATATTCTTCCGGTGCACCAATTCCATAAATGCAGCTTACGCTTGCAACAACAATTACATCACTTCGTCCTTCGATAAGTGAAGTAGTTGCTTTCAGTCGAAGCCGATCAATTTCTTCGTTTATAGAAAAATCTTTTTCAATGTAAAGATCACTTTTAACAACATAAGCTTCGGGTTGATAATAATCGTAATAACTAATGAAGAACTCAACAGCATTTTCAGGAAAAAAAGATTTGAACTCTGAATAAAGCTGTGCTGCTAAAGTTTTATTGTGTGAGATAATTAATGTGGGTCTGTTAACTTGTTGAATAACATTTGAGATTGTAAAAGTCTTTCCGCTTCCTGTTACACCAAGTAAAGTTTGGAATTTGTCACCCTGTTTTAATCCATCAACAAGTTTATCAATAGCTTGAGGCTGATCTCCGGCAGGCTTATAATTTGAAACAAGTTTGAATTTGTTCATATATTATTCGAGCAAAACTTCATGACCATGAAATCCACTCTGGTTTAAGTGACCTTTTAATATTATTACTTTTGCATTCTTAAATCCTTCGGGTAACATCAATTCACCAGAAACCTGAACAACCTTTCCGTTTCTATCAGCAGTAAAAAAACTAACTGCTCCACCACTTTGTTCTATTCCACGATCGGCTAAAAGTTCAACTCTGATTTCTTTTACCGCGTTGTTATTAGGGTCAAAATCGGAATAGGAACCAAGTTCAGTACCTTTATCAAAATAAAATTTGTATATTAAAAATATTGCAGCAATTATCAGAACCGGTAAAATAAGCTTTTGTAAATTTTTCATATCTCTTTTTTTAATTGATTAAATTGCGAACAAATTTAAAGAATTTACACTCAACTATTCAATGCAAATGAGGCATGAAATGAATGACAAAAAAATCTGGATAATTATTTCAGCAGTTTCAGGATTTACAACTGTAGCTCTTGGTGCGTTCGGTGCTCACGGATTGAAATCGACAATATCAGCAGAAATGTTAGAAATATTTAAAACGGGAATTTTTTATCAATTTGTACATACTATTGTATTGTTAATTCTATCTGTAACAAACTTTATTAAAGGAAAAATCTCATCAATATTATTTTTGCTGGGAATAATTTTATTCTCATTCTCACTTTACCTTTATTCAACTTCCGGTATAAAAATTTTTGCAATTATAACCCCGGTTGGTGGAGTTTGTTTCCTGATCGGATGGCTTGGAATAATAATCGAAGTTGTCAGAAAAAAGCAATGAACTATAAATTACTTAATTGCCTTCAGCTCGAAATAAACTTCTTCGGGCGAAAAAATACCGGCAAAGAATCTTTCATAAATCACTGGTTCTATATTGACAAAAAAATCCATCCATTTTAGAGCAGTAAAGTGTGAAGTGATAAATTTTTTTTCAAGAACCTCAAATTGTGCTTTACCTTCATAGTTAGTGCGATGATTTAGTTTCCATTTTTCATAAAATTTTAATTTACGATTACCAATGTATTCGTAGTTGTCGAATGTTCTTATTGAAAAAGGAATTTTATGGTCTGGTTCACCAAAATATTTTGTATTCAGAAAAAATGGTGCATAAACAATCAATAATCCATTTGGTTTGAGTATTCGATAAAGTTCAGTGATTGTATTGTGAAAGCTATTCAGGTGCTCAAGAACGTGTGAAGCGTATATTTCATCAAAAAAATCTTCCTTAAAAGGATAGGGAAAAGAATTGATATCGTGAATCTGATTACCACCATAATCAACTATATCAAGATTAATGTAGCCATCTTTAATATCTTTTCCGCAGCCAAGATTGAGCTTTTTCATTTCTTTTATTAAATCCATTTATTTGACTGCAAATTTAGGGAGGGAGATTGAGAATCAGTAATAAAAAAAGCCCGATCTAATTTGACCGGGCTAAAATGAAAAGTGATTTACTTAATTCACCAAAGCGGTTTGAACTCCACTTTTGGTGAGAGTAACCTCCTGAATTTTCAGGCGAGCAACGCCTTTCCTTAGAATACCAAGTTCAATCGCAGCACCCTTTGAAAGATCAAGATCTCGTCCTTCTATATAAGGTCCACGATCATTTATTCGTATTACTACTGATCTACCATTTTTAGGATTCGTAACCTTCAACAGTGTTCCAAAACGTAAGCTTTTATGTGCAGCTGTGAGTGCCATCTGATCATAAATCTCCCCATTCGCAGTCATTTTACCGTGAAACTTAGGTCCATACCAGGATGCTTTCATAGTTCCACGATCAATATATTCAATTGCTGAAGTATTAATGGTGTTTTCTTTAACAGTTTTAGGAACGAACTCATCCACCAAAATTCGTTCAATTCCTTCTTTATTCTCACTTTTTAACACAGTAAACCCAACTAAACCACCTACTACTAATATAATTAACACGATAACCAGTGATTTCAATATAACCTCAAAATTAGTTTAACATTTATTTGCGAAACAAAATTAATTTGGTCGCCTTTTCTATCCAATGAAATTGTTTGGGTAAATGTAATTTGGACTGGATTATAAAATTATCAACTATAATGGTGCATTAGTCGATTATCTTCGATAATTGCGTCATTTAATGTAAAATACGTCGATTTTTTCTTCTAAATCAGGAATGAGGATTATGTTAAATACTCTTTAGTTTTTTGCAACGGTACTAATTCCTGTTTTCCTGTATAGCATTGGGGTTCGGTTGGGGAAGTCGATCGTTCAAGAATTCTTAATTGATGTAGAAAGAAATAACAATACCATGTTAAAGTTGGCAAAAATCGTTGGTTTTAAGCTGATTCAAATTGTGTTTTGTGAGGTGAATTTGCTGACCAAACCATTTCCCGTCTAGCTCCTTCATTAAATTATTTTTTTTACCTATCACCAACTGACCATAATCTCTACTGAAGAGATTCATAATAACCATAACTCAAGCACTAATAACTATGCTCCTAAAACGATAACGAAGGTTGAACACTTTCTAAGAATAGAGAAGCCAATTATTACAAATGGTATGAGAATGCAACTAATCATAGTATGTGAGATTAAATAATATCCTTTTAATCATTTAATAACCAGCGGTGGGTGGAACAGTTTTTGTCAAAATGATTGATTGCACAATAAGTAAATAAAGTATCTGAGATTTTCCTGTTTAGTTTAATGCTTAAAACTGATGAAATAGAAAAATTGCACATTGCTGTAGTCGGAAGACAGAACGTTGGCAAATCAAAATTAATTAATTGTATTGTTAATCAGGAACTTTGCATCGTCAATGAGTATCCAGGTACTACTACTGACCCAATAAGTAAAGAGGTTGAACTTCTTCCTTATGGACCTGTTTTGATTGTGGATACAGCAGGTATAGAAAGTGAGAAGGATTTTGAAGATAAAATTATAAATAAAACCCTTAAAACTATTTCTAATGCGGATTTTGCAATAGTTGTTCTTGATGCAAGAAGTGAGTTGACTAAAAGTGAAACCAAGCTGATTACATTACTAAGAAAGATAGAAGTTCCGTTTTTAGTTGCAGTGAACAAAATTGAATTTGGAATTAATCAAAATCTGCTGACGGCATTAAGTGCATTGGAAGTTACTCACTTCGAAATTTCTTGTAAAGAAAATGCAGGGATTGAATATTTCAAGAAGAAATTAATTCACCTGTTACCAGACAAGAATAAAAATCAGGAGTTAAAAGATATTGTTTGTGAAAGGGATCTGGTAGTTTTCGTTGTTCCTGATGACTACGAGATGTTGAATGGAAGAGTTATTGAATCATACATAAAAACTATTCTGGAACTCTTACCAAAACAAATTAAGAATATTGTCATTAAAGAAAGCGAGTTACAGTCCAGATTAAAACAACTAAAAAAGCTTCCGGATCTTATTATAACGGATAGCCTCAGTGCTGAAAGAATAGTCCCAATTATCAGCGATAGTGTGAAACTTACAACGTATTCACTATTAGTTGCCAAAAATCGAGGAACACATTCCGAACTAATTAATTGTGTTAAAAAAGTTAGTGATTTGCAAAATGGTGACAGAGTATTAGTCTTGGAAGCTTGTGATAGTCATCTGCAGAGATTTGATTTAGGGAAAACAAAAATTACAAGTTTGCTTAATGCGCGTTTGAATAAAAAACTGAAATTCGATTTTTCAAATAATTCAGATTTTCCACAAAACATTTCTGATTACAAACTAATAATTCATTGTGATGGATGTCAGCTCGCAGGAAAATTGTTCCTATCTAAAATACGACAGGCGAAGTTGCTTGATGTTCCTATCACCAGCTACAGTACACTATTGGCTTTTGTTAACAATACACTGCATAGAACATATATCCCATTTAATAATTCTCATACTCAAACCAATAATCAGTAACAGTCAAGCGCTTAATTTTGGTGATTGATATAGCTCACACCTGCTTTCCATCTTTCAAAAATCACTTCTCAAAAAGAAGAAATATTATTTGCTAAATATTATTTATTGATTTGATTTTTTCACTTAGTGCAAGCTTTTTTTTCTTCTGCTGTGGCATCTTAAATGACTACAAATAAGTGAATGTTGAACATATTGTTAAGGAAAAAATGCACAGACAAATTTTTGGAAATTATCAGGTAAATGACAGAAGCAGTTTAATCCCTCTTCTTCAGGATATTCAATCAATTTACGGGTATCTACCCGAAACCGCACTAAGAGATATTTCAGATTTTGTTAAAGTTCCACTTAGCCGGGTTTACGGTGTTGCGACTTTTTATAATCAATTCAGATTAACTCCTCTGGGTGAAAACATAATTCGTGTTTGCAGAGGTACTGCGTGTCATGTTAAAAATTCAGCTAACATTCTTTACGCGCTTGAAACTGAATTGGGAATTAAAGCTGGTCAAACAACTCGTGATAAAAAATTCACACTTGAAGTTGTGAATTGCATCGGAGCGTGTTCAATCGCACCGGTGATTTTAGTGAATGATGATTACCATGGTAGAATTAGTGTAAAAGATATCCCTAAAATTTTGAAAAAATATCAGACAGCGAAGAAAGTGGAAAAAGCAGAGGAGGTAGCACAATGAAAGATTTTAATCAACTCTGTTGCGTAAAATGCTGGCACACAATTGAAAAACCTTGCGAACATTTTATTCAATGCTGCACAGAAGGACCGCTCTGTCATCACGATGATAAATGTGAGCATGAAATAGCTTCACTTCGTAAAAGATTGAAATATGAAGAACACGATCATCCTATAATTATGATTGGAATGGGAACCTGCGGACTTGCTTCAGGTGCTGCCAAAGTTAAAGATACTATCGAAGCTGAACTTAAAAAATTAAACATCGAAGCAACAATTGAAGGAACAGGCTGCATCGGTTTTTGTGCAGTTGAACCAATTGTTGATATAAAACTTCCTGGAAGAGACAGAATTTCTTATCAGGAAATTACAGTTAAAGATGTTCCGAGATTCATTAAAACGACTTTAGTTGACAAAGAAATCTATAAAGAAAAAGTTCTCGGAAGTCACGGAAAATCAAATGGCGTATTAAATTTAAAACAAGTTGCTTTTTTTGAACATCAGCAGAAAATAGTTTTGGCAAACTGCGGAATAGTAAATCCAGCTTCAGTTGATGCATATCTTGCAAACGGTGGATTCAAAGCTTTTGATAAAGTTCTGAGACTAATGAAACCCGAAGAAGCAGTCAAAGAAATAATAGCCAGCGGATTAAGGGGAAGAGGCGGTGCTGGATTTACAACCGGTAAAAAATGGGAGTTAGCTGCAAAACAAAAATCGGAACAAAAATATTTGGTATGCAATGCTGATGAAGGTGACCCGGGTGCATTTATGGATCGTTCACTTCTTGAAAGTGATCCATATCGTGTGATTGAAGGAATAATGATCGCTGCTTATGCAATCGGTGCAACAACAGCTTATATTTATTGCCGTGCTGAGTATCCGCTTGCAATTGAAAGGTTACAGAACTCAATAGCAAAGTGTGAAGAGTACGGAATACTTGGAGACAACATTCTCAACAGCGGATTTTCACTTCACATAAAAATTAAAAAAGGTGCCGGTGCATTTGTCTGCGGTGAAGAAACTGCACTCATTGGTTCAATAGAAGGTAAAAGAGGAATGCCAAAACCTCGTCCACCTTATCCCGCTGTTTCAGGTTTGTTTGGTAAACCGACAATCATCAACAACGTTGAAACTTTTGCAAATGTTCCTCCAATTATTATGATGGGTGCTCAGCAATTTGCTAAAATCGGTACTGCAAAATCGAAAGGCACAAAAGTATTTGCTCTCAGCGGTAATATAAAAAATACCGGATTGGTTGAAGTTCCAATGGGCACAACTTTACGAGATATTATATTTAAAATCGGCGGCGGAATTCCTGATAAAAAAGAATTTAAAGCTGTTCAAATCGGTGGACCTTCCGGTGGATGTTTACCCGAAAGTGTGATTGATACATCAGTTGATTATGAATCATTAAAAGAAGTTGGTGCAATGATGGGTTCCGGAGGATTTGTTGTGATGGATGAAGATACCTGTATGGTTGATGTTGCAAAATACTTTTTAACATTTATTCAGGAAGAAAGCTGCGGTAAGTGTGTTCCTTGTCGTGAAGGAACAAAAAGAATGTTGGAGATAATTGAACGCATTCCTAAAAGATATGGAAGTGATGGAAACAAACTCGACCAATTGCAGAGATTCAAAGGAATGATTCATTTACAAAGATTAGCAGATGTAATAAAAGATACCTCGCTTTGCGGATTAGGACAATCCGCGCCAAATCCGGTTCTGGCAGGATTGAGATATTTCCGCCACGAATATGAAGATCATTTATACGATAGAAAATGTTCGGCAGGAGTTTGCAAGGAACTGCTGACTTTTTCAATTAACAATGAAGTTTGCAGCGGTTGTGGATTGTGTGTAAAGAAATGTTCGGTTGAAGCAATCGTTGGTGAAAAAGGTCAGGCACATTACATATTGGATAACAAATGTATTAAGTGCGGAATGTGTTATGAGATCTGCCGTTTTGAGGCGATAAATATTAATTAGTGTATCACCCTGAGCTTGTTTCACGCCTTTTGAAAATTTTATGGAGATTCCGAAACAAGCCTGCCTTGCAGTCAAGTAGAATCGGAATGACAAATAGAGTAAATGAATTTTGGAGTTATAAATGATTCAGTTAACAATAAATGGAATAAAAGTAAATGCAGAAGAAGGAATGACAATTCTTGATGCTGCTAAATCTGTTGGAATATCAATACCAACACTTTGTCATCTTAAAAATCTTGATCCAACAGGAGCTTGCAGAATTTGTGCAGTTGAAGTTGAAGGATTCAGAGGTTTAACACCATCGTGTGCTTATCCGGTTTCAGAAGGAATGGTTGTTGAAACAGATTCACCACGGGTTCGAAAGGCAAGAAAAACAATTGTAGAACTTCTTGTAGAAAATCATCCTCAGGATTGTTTGATTTGTGTGCGCAATAAAAACTGCGAGCTTCAGGATTTATCAGAGAGATATGGTGTCCGCGAACATCGATATGTTGGTGAAACAAAATGCCACGCAATAGATATTTCAAGTGCATCAATGGAAAGGGATCCTGCAAAATGTATTCTATGCGGAAGATGTGTTCGTGTTTGCCACGAGATTCAGAAAGTAGGAGCTATTGATTTTACAAAACGCGGATTCACTTCAATAGTTACAACACCATATAACAAAGGGTTGAATATAAGCGATTGTATTTTGTGCGGACAGTGTATTCTTGTTTGTCCTACTGCAGCACTTCGGGAAAAAAGTTCAATCAAAGAAGTTGCAAATGCACTCTATGACAAGAAGAAATACTGTATTGCCCAGGTTGCACCAGCAGTCCGTGCTTCACTCGGTGAAGAATTTGATATGCCACTCGGTACTGATGTTACAGGTTTGCTCGTTACGGGTCTAAGAAGATTGGGATTCAATAAAGTTTTTGACACAAACTTTGCCGCTGATCTTACAATTATGGAAGAAGCAACCGAGTTAATAAACAGAATTCAAAACGGCGGAAGCCTTCCGATGTTTACAAGCTGCTGTCCCGGTTGGATAAAGTATGTTGAAATGAACAGACCGGAAGTTTTAGATCATGTTTCAACTTGCAAGTCACCTCATGAAATGGAAGGTGCAGTTTTAAAATCTTATTATGCGAAGAAAATGGGAATAAATCCCGAAGATATTTATGTTGTTTCAATTATGCCCTGCACAGTAAAAAAATATGAATCGGATCGTCCTGAATTATCAAGTGCAGCCAGAGCGGATGTTGATGCTGTACTTACAACAAGAGAGCTTGTTAGATTTTTCAAGATAGCAGGAATTGATTTTAATGATCTGCCTGATAGTGATTTTGATAATCCTCTTGGTGAATCAACAGGTGCTGCTGCTATATTTGGTACAAGCGGCGGAGTAATGGAAGCAGCTTTGCGTACAGCTTATTTCAAAATTACAGGAAAGGAACTTGACAATCTTGAATTTGAAGAAATCCGTGGAATGGATGGAGTGAAGGAAGCAAAAATCAAAATTGGTGATCTTGATGTTAACATTGCAGTAGTAAACGGAATTGGAAATGTCGGACAAATACTTGACCAGGTTCAGAACGGAACTTCAAAACATCATTTCATTGAAGTTATGGCTTGTCCCGGCGGATGTATAAATGGTGGTGGTCAGCCAATTCATCAAAAACCTGAAAAAGTGATGAAGAGAGTTAAAGCTCTTTACAAAATAGATGAGAATGCCAAGACAAGAAGATCGCACGAGAATGAATCAGTGCTGACTCTTTACAGAGAATTTTTTGGTGAGCCGAATTCACACAAAGCTCATGAGATTCTTCATACTGAGTATTTTGATAAAAAGAAAATTTTAAGGAACTAGCTAAAAGAGTATTGTCATTCCGTGCTTGACACGGAATCCATCATTTATTGATTAATATGAAAAAATATTATTACTTTATTTTTATTTCAATATTGAGTACTAACTTGTTAGCTCAGGAATCTAAATTTAATATTTTCATAAAGGGTGGAATTTCAGATTACGCTGGTGTTCACGGTTTTCAAGTTTCAGGTTCAACAGGAGGTGGCGAATGGGAAATTGGTCCAATATTAGGCTTGGGCACCGAATATTCATTGGAAAAGAATTGGTTCATACAGGGGACGATTGAGTATTCCAATAATGTTTATGGTGCACCGGTTGCTGAATCGGAAACAATGGAAAGAGGTAGCAATTCAGTTATTGATCTTATAGGCAATATAAAGAAAAGGTGGGATTGGTTTTACATTTTAGGAGGAATTGGTTTCTCCACCCAAAATAGTTCAAACTCTTACATTTCAGGAGTGTCATCAAATGGGGAAGGTTATCGTTACCTAGCTTACCAAGGTACATCATCACAAGTGCTCACAGGATTACTTGGTATTGGATTAGAGTATTATTTATTTCCGCGAATAGGATTGTTCGTGGAAGGCAGTTGGAGATTTAGAAAATATGTGACACCCGTAGCACAATTTGGTATTAATTATATAATCTGATTTAATGACATTGGAATAATATGAACCAGGCAATAGTAACTACAATATCAGATCGATGTAAACGATGTTACTCTTGTGTACGCGAGTGTCCTGCATCAGCTATTAAAGTTATTGATGCGCAGGCACAAGTGATAGAAGAGCGATGCATTGCTTGCGGACATTGCGTAAAAGTCTGTTCCCAGGATGCAAAACAAATATTTTCAGAGATAGATTTCACCTATGAACTTCTTGCGGCTAATAATACTGTTGCTATTATCGCACCATCATTTGCAGCTTCATTCCCGGATAACTACAGAAAAGTTCCGGGTGCATTAAGGAAACTTGGATTCAGGAAAGTAATTGAAACGGCTTTTGGTGCGGATCTGATTGCTAATAATTACATGGATGTGCTGAAAAGTGAAACAGAAAAAACAATTATCAGTTCAGCCTGTCCGGCAGTTGTAAGCTACATACAGAAATATTATGTAGATCTTGTTCCGAATCTGGCTAAAGTTGTTTCGCCGATGATTGCTCTTGGCAGATATCTCAAACAAACTGAAGATGAGGAAGTCAAAATTGTTTTCATTGGTCCGTGTGTTGCAAAGAAGCATGAGGCAAGAGATGAAGATGTTATTGGAGTTATAGATGCAGTACTCACTTTCTCTGAGATTAAAGAAATGTTCGGTCAGCAGTCAATCAATATTGATGAGCTTGAAGAAAGTGAATTTGATGGACCTTTCGCTATGATGGGAAAAGCTTATCCGCTTGCGGGAGGTTTACTAAAAACAACTGATATTAACGATGACATCCTGGAAAAAGACATCATAGTTGTTGAAGGAAAGAAAAAAGTTCTTGAAATAATAGAGGAGATTGCCAACAATCATATAAATGCAAAGTTTACTGATATACTCTTTTGTGAAGGCTGTATCAGTGGACCAGCGATTGATACATCTCTGAATTATTATGCACGAAGAGAAAAAGTAATCAATTATATAAATGAGAACCTGAACACAGTTGATCGAAGAGTCTGGAAAAGTAATCTCTATAACGCAAGGAAACTCAACCTCGTTAGAAATTTTAAGATTGATAATCAGCGAAGACCGTATCCAACAGAAGAAAAAATTAAACAGATATTGGCACAGACAGGAAAATACAGTCCGAAAGATGAACTTAATTGCGGCGCCTGTGGTTATGAAACTTGCAGAGAATATGCTGTTGCTATTGCAAAAGATCTCGCTGAAAAAGAAATGTGTCTTCCTTACCTGATAGAAGAGTTGAAGAATGCCTACGATAATCTCAGCGATACACAGGAACAATTGCGTGTTGCAGAAAAACTTGCATCAATTGGTCAACTTGCTGCAGGTGTTGCTCACGAAATAAATAATCCGCTTGGAACGATTTTGCTTTATGCATCAATAGTAAAACGTGATCTTGAGAAAATTTATCACGAAGATCAGAAAACTCAGGATTTGGATTTGATTGTTGAAGAAGCAAACCGATGCAAAAATATTGTATCAAATCTGTTGAACTTTGCTCGTCAGGGAAAACTCAATCTGACCGAGTTTGATTTAACAGAATCAATTATTGAAATATTAAGACCTTTTACATTTGATTCGGAATACAGACAAATTGATTTTAAGTTTAACATACTGAAGAATGGTTATAAAATAACGGGTGATGAAGATCAGCTTAAACAGGTTTTCATCAACGTAATCAATAATGCATGCGAAGCAATGAGTGAAAGCGTGAAGAAAGAACTATCTATCAACATTTCTTCTGATCAAAATAATTTTATTGTTGAAATCTCCGATACAGGAAACGGAATACCAAAAGATAATCAGAACAAAGTGTTCACTCCATTCTTCACGACAAAAAATATCGGGAAAGGAACAGGACTCGGTCTCGCAATTTCTTATGGTATAATTAAAATGCATAAAGGAAATATTACTTTTGCAACTGAGACAGGAAAAGGAACAACATTTAAGATAACATTACCAAAAAAACAGACGTATAAAAAAGATGAATTACTTGAAGGAGCTAAAGCATTATGAATGAGAAAAAGAAAATTTTATTAGTTGATGATGACCTCGATCTGCTTGAACAAAATAAAATATTAATCGAATCCAAAGGTTATGCGGTTATAACAGCAGGCAGTTTAAAAGAAGGATGGGAACAATACAGAAAATCCAAACCGGATGCAGCAGTTGTTGATCTGATTATGGAAGAACACGATTCGGGTTTTGTGCTTTGTTACAAAATTAAAAACGACCAGCACGGAAAACATATTCCTGTGTTTATACTTACTTCAGCAACTTATGAAACAGGTTTTAAGTTCAGTGCATCAACGAGCGAAGAAAAGGAATGGATAAAAGCTGATGCAATTATAAATAAACCTGTCGTGATTGATGACTTCGTAAAGAAGCTTGAAAGTTTTTTTGAGTTGAAAGAGAAATAACTTTGTGTCTTTGAGACTTCGTGGCTATTTTTTTCTTTGCCACTAACCTGCCTGCGGTAGGCAGGGACACCAGGACTCAAAGTAAAATTACAATTCTATGAAAGAACACAAACCAAAAGTTTTAGTTGTTGACGATGAAAAAGCACTGCGCACTGGCGTAAAGCGTTTGCTCGAAATGGAGAATTATGAAGTAACTGAAGCAGAAAACGGAACAGAAGGGATAAAGTTAGGAACTGAAACAGAATTTGATCTCGCTGTAATTGATTTGAAAATGCCGGATGTTGATGGTATTGAAGTCCTGAAAAAAATAAAGAAAAAATTTCCCAATACAATTTGCTATATCGCTACTGCTTACGCCAGTTATGAAACTGCAGTTGAGGCAACACGAATTGGTGCACATGGTTATATAACAAAACCTTTCCCCGTTGAAGAATTAATTCAAAATCTGAAAGAAGGATATCAGACAAGACAAATTTATATCGAAGCGGATAATTGGCGGAAGGAACGGGAGGAGCGTCTTCTCGAAGTTGCTTTTGAAAAAACTAGACTCAACACTATCATCAACTCAATAAATGATGGAGTGCTTGTGATCAACAAAGCTGGTGAGGCTGTACTTTATAATCCGGCTGCACTGAAGCTTCTGGAACTTGAATCAATTCAGATTGAAGAGAAAATTATCAGCAGGCTTCATCCAGAAATAGCTGAACTTGTTAATAATATTTTGAATAAAGAAGTATATCATCCGAGCTCATATTCATCACAAGTGGAGATGAAACCGCACGGAGATTTGTTTGTTGAGGCAACTGCATCACCTGTTCCGCATCCTGATAATTCGCTTGCAGGAGTTGTGGTCGTAATCAGAAATATAACAGCGTTGAAAAAAATTGAGCAGTTGAAATCTCAGTTCGTATCAATGGTGTCCCACGAATTGAAAGCTCCGATCGCTGCTGTTTACGGGTTTCTCAATTTAATTACTGATGAAAATATAAAACTTACCACCGAACAGCAGAAAGATTACATCGTTCGCTCTCAATTACGACTTGATGGACTGCTTAAAATGGTAAACGATCTTCTGGATATTTCAAGAATGGAAATGAAAACCGTTAAGCGTGAGATTAAACAGGTCTGTGTTGAAGAAGTAATTAAATCTTTACTTGAACTTTTCCAGGTCGAGATAAGTAAAAAAAGAATCTCAGTTGCGTTGAAATGTGAGACTCAATCTGCTTGCATCAAAGCTGATTATGAGGAAATAAACCGGCTCTTCACAAACTTCATCAGTAATGCTATTAAGTATAACAAGGAAAACGGTTCTGTCTCGATAACAATTTCAAAATCAGGTGACTACCTTATTACTGAAATAAAAGACACAGGCATCGGACTGAAACCTGAAGAGAAGAAAAAGTTATTTTCTGAATTCTTCCGTGCAAAGAATGAAAAGACAAAATCAATCAGCGGAACAGGACTTGGTTTATCAATTGTCAAACGAATAGTTGATTCATATTCAGGAAAGATTGAAGTTGAATCTGAGTTTGGCAATGGGACAACATTCAAAGTTTATTTGCCATTTACAGTTCAGACAGAAGATAGAGGATAGTTTTTACTTAAAACGAAATTAATTTGTATAGTTGTTATACTTTTAGATTTAATGGCTTAGTTTTAAATAAGCTTTTTAATAAAAGGTATTAAAATGAAAAGTACTTTGCGTGATACGGTTGCTTTATCTTGTAAAACTTCAACTTTTGTGGAAGCTCCAACCAATTATTTTGCAATTTTTTCTGCAAAATTCATCTTACCCAAATAGTACGAAATGTCTTTCAGGAAATTATTTGTAAATTTCTTTGCAATTCCCTGAAAGCTAAATCAGGAATTTGTTATTTAATTAAAAAAAAACAATTTTTATCAGACAGAATAACACTGATCTCTTTAAAACAATATTGTCAATATAAAAAATAATTTTACTTAAAGTGCTTAAGTATCCATTTGCCTTTTTATTTATACACCTGATCATTTATTTTCCAGGAAATTCTGATATTTATGCTCAACAAGAGAATATAAAATTTGAGCGTTACTCCATTGATCAAGGTATGTATGAAACAAATATTACTTCCATGATTCAGGATAACAATGGCTTTTTGTGGTTTAGTACTTTTAGCGGTATCGAAAAGTTTGACGGATATAGCTTCACCGCTTACAAAAATAATCCGGATAACAAAACTAGTATTGATAATGCTTTCACGAATACTTTGTATGAAGATAGTGAGAGAAATATTTGGATAGGTAATAAGCACGGATTTGATAAGTTCAACAGAACGAATGGTATCTTCACACATTTCAAAATATATCCTGATGAACTGGAAACCAAAATTAATAGCAACGTAATTTCAATTTGCGAAGATAATGAAGGGAAACTTTGGATTGGAACGAGTGATGGATTACACAGGTTCGATAAAAGTTCCGGAAAATTTAATATTATACTCCATGATAATAGAAATGACGAAACTATTAACAGCAATACTATTAATTCAATTTATAAAGACAAAGCAGGCTCACTTTGGTTTGGCACTGGTAACGGACTTGATAAGTTTGATCATGCGACAGGAAAGTTCATTCATTATTGGAACAATATTAAAAATAAAAGTGAATCATCTGACTATTTTGTAAATACTATCTTCGAGGATAACTCAGGTAATTTTTGGCTGGGAACACACAATGGAATAGTTGTATTTGATATTAAAAGTATGACCTCCAGCCGTTATCTTCATGGAAACATGAATTCAGTTACTTCTATTTGCGAAGATGAATTTGGAACTCTTTGGATTGGTACCAGGGAAAATGGACTATATTCACTCAATAAAAGAACATTGAAAGTATTACAATACATACATAATCCTGAAGAACAGAGTAGTATAAGCAGCAATCAAATATCCACTGTATTTAGAGAACGATCTGGTACGATCTGGATTACAACTATTGATGGTGGTATTAACAAAATAAATCGTGTAAAGCAGCCATTCAAATTATATTCATTTGATTCCGTAAGAAAAATTGTTTTAGGAAACAATAATAAACTCTGGATCGGCACAGCAAATGGGTATTATAAATTTAATCCTGAAAATGAAGAGAGTATTCCATATTCGTTTGGAATTGATGAATTAATTGAAGAAGAGAAATCCGGTGACTTATGGATCGGCACACTTTCCAGTGGTATTTATAAAATGAATGTAGATGGAGGTAGAACAAATTTTTCTACATCTGCCGGAGAAGAAATTACCAGGCGTATATTATGTATGTATAAAGAATCTGACGGCACAGTCTGGATAGGTACGGCTGCCGGAAGTGTTTATAAGATTGATCCGAACCAAACTCATCTTAAAAAGATAATGCAGAACACCGGCACAGTCAAGGATTTATATTTAGATAATTTTGGGATGATGTGGGTTGCTTCGTACGAAGGTGGATTAATTTGTTATGATTCTAAAAAAAATGTTATTGTCAAAAAATATTATCCTGACTCAAAAAACCCAAACAACACCAAAAGCCAGACTTTCCTGGAAATTCTCGAAGATAAAACAGGCACATTATGGTTTGCAACAGATGAGGGTTTAGGTAAATATACACGATCAACAGATAGTATATATTATTATAATTTGAGCGATGGATTGCCTGTGGATTTAATCTGGTCAATCCTTGAGGATGATCATAATAATATCTGGTTTAGTAGCCGGAAAGGTATTTCCAAATTAGATACAAAGACAAATAAATTTCAGAATTATGACATCTCTTATGGATTACCGAAAAACGGACTTAGTAATATTTATGGGTGCAAAACTGAAAATGGTGAAATGTATTTCGGATATCCGGGCGGTATTGTCAAATTCCATCCTGATAGTATTAAAATTAATACATTCATACCTCCGGTTGTAATCACTTCTGTAAAAAAACTCGATAAACCTGTTTCGGTTGAAAATGAAATTCACTTTTCGCACGATGAAAACTTTTTATCATTTGAATTTGTCGCATTAAGTTATCTGAGCCAGGAAAGAAATCAGTATGCTTATATGATGGAAGGGATTGATACGGGTTGGGTTTATTCAGGAACAAGAAGATTTGCAACATACCCCAACCTTGATCCCGGTAAATATACTTTCAGAGTAAAGGGGTCAAATAATGATGGTGTGTGGAATAATAATGGAACTTCTATTGCAATTATAATTTCTCCACCTTTCTGGAGAACCTGGTGGGCTTACAGTTCTTATGTTCTTATCTCGATTTTCTTACTTTATTGGATAAGACGGTATGAAATGGACAGACTAAAATTAAAAGATAAAATTAAAATGGATGAAGCTGTTCTTAAGGAAAAAGAAGAGACAGAAAAAATGAAATCCCGGTTCTTCGCAAACATCTCTCACGAATTCAGAACACCGCTTACCTTAATACTTGGACCTGCCGAGAAAATCATTTCAAATATCTCAAAAGATATTAATAAAGATGCCGGAGCTATAAAGAGAAATGCTTTAAGACTCCTGCAATTAGTTAATCAGTTATTGGATATTTCAAGATTAGAAGCAGGAAAACTCAAACTTGAAGCTTCAAAAGGAAATATAGTTGCTTTCATAAAAGGAATCACATTATCATTCGAATCATTATCTGAATCGAGAGATATAACATTAAAGCTGCAGGCAGAGAAAGATCAGATTGATCTCTATTTTGATAAAGAAAAAATGATAAAAATTTTAACTAACATTTTATCAAACGCATTTAAGTTCACACCAGAGAATGGAAGAATTACAGTATCTGTAAGCGAATGTCCTGCTGATATGACTGAGAGTCATCCCGAACTTGTCTTCGGATCTGCATTTGTTTTAGCATCTTCAATTGATGATGAGATTCCGAACCGGGGTCGAAATGACAAGATGAAAAAATTTGTTGAAATAAAAATAAGAGATACCGGAATCGGAATTACTCAGGATGAAATACCAAAACTATTCGACAGGTTTTACCAGGTAGATAGTTCACTTTCAAAAGAATATGAAGGAACCGGAATTGGATTAGCTTTAACCAAAGAACTTGTAGAGCTTCATCATGGAAATATTTCTGTTGAAAGTGAAATGAGAAAGTTTACCGAGTTCATTTTAACTTTTCCGATTGGCAGAGATCATTTAAAAGATGACGAGATTGTTGAAGAAAAAAAAATAAAGGAAGATGTCATTCAGACCGCAGGAGGCTTTCAGATGAGTTTAAATGAATCGTTCTCACACTTTGACAAGCTCAGTTTGACAAGTGAGATTTATAATGAAGAAGCAGATGCTGAAAAGACTATCATCCTCATCGTTGAAGATAATTATGATATGAGAGAATATATAAAAGATTCACTCGATGCAAGCTATCAGGTTGAAGAAGCGATTAACGGAGAACAAGGCGTTAGAAAAGCAGAAAAAATTATTCCCGATCTTATTATTTCAGATATGATGATGCCAAAGATGGATGGTCAGGAATTAACAAGGATCTTAAAGAACAATGAGAAAACCAGCCATATCCCGATCATATTGTTAACTGCAAAATCTGAACAGTCGGATAAAATTGAAGGTTTAAGAAAAGGTGCAGATGATTACCTTATCAAACCGTATGATGCAAAAGAACTACAGGTGAGGATTGAAAATCTGATCGCAATCAGAAAAAAATTGCAACAGAAATATGGAAACGTTCAATTCACACAAAAGAAAATTGAAAAAAAATTAAGCAGCATTGATGAAGAATTTATGAAAAGAGTAATTGCTGTAATAGAAAATCATTTATCAGATGAAAAATTCAGTATAGAAGAATTTAGCAGCGAATTAAATATGAGCAGAGTTCAGCTTCATAGGAAACTTAAAGCATTGGTGGGTAAATCTGCCGGTCATTTTCTAAGATCCGTTCGATTAACAAAAGCAAAAGACTTTATAGAAGAACAAAAGGGTAATATATCCGAAATAGCTTACTCAGTAGGTTTTTCAAGCCCTGCTTATTTTACAAAATGCTTCAAGGAAGAATTCGGTTACCTACCCAAGGATTTGCAAAAATAAGTTGACATATTGTTTCATTTATCACAGTCAAATCTTTCCTCAAACCCCCCTTAAATTAAATCAATTCAACAGCAAGTAACATAAGTGATATTTAATGTAACATCTATTATATCAATTGATACAAAATTGATACTCAAAGCAACATAGCTGATATGCACACCCCTATTTCAATTTGTTTATTTGCAATGACATTAAAAAACATTTTTTAAGAGATTAAGATGTTTGCTTTTCCGGATTCAGAAAGGTTGCTGTTGCTCTAACTTTCTTTTGAGGTTTCTTGATTTCGGCAATCGAAAAACATGTTAGTCTATTTACAAATCATTTAAGGAGTGTGTTATGAAAAATTCTTTGATCATTGTTACATTGATCGTTTTAGCTTTTCTTCCTTTCGGATGTGAGAAAGTTGAAACGCCGGTTACTGCAGATGAGGACTTAGCTCTTGAAAAAGGAAACAAAGTCCTGATTTGCGATATAGAACAACTTTATGCGGCTGTAAATGATTCGACGAAATGCGGCAAAATACTTCACCTAAGTGCCGGTACCTATATTCTATCAGTTAATGATTCGGCGGGTACTCCTCGCCCGAATGGTGGTAGGCTGGAACTTAAACAGAACATGTCACTTTCAGGAATATATAACAATCGTTCCGCAGTCGTCATCGATGCTTCAGGTCTTCCAAATTCTTCTTTCGTGGTTTCCACTGGTCGTACAGGGCCTATTCGTATTGGGCTTGGGAAAAATTCCATCAAGTGGCTTACTATCGTTGGAAATGACCGTGCTGCTGGTGGGATAGAAACCGATCTTGCCGGAACAACAACAACACAGATCAGAATTGCACATGTCGTTTCAGGCGGAAGTTTACGTGGTATTGATGTAAGGAACATTGGGACTACTATGGCTGGACGTCGTATCGATGCGGAAATCGTTGACAACGAGTGCTTCGGTATCGTTGAAGGCATCCGAATTGTTAACACTAACGGCGCCGATCAAGGTCAGATATTTGCAGATTTGCGAGGCAACCACGTACACGATTTCTACTTCGGTTTGCTCGTGAACAATAACCGATGTAGTTCTGCGGTGATTGAAGTCAAATCCCGTGGAGACATGTTTGAGGGAAATGGTCTTGGCGCTTTAATCGCTGGAGGAACAGCCGGATTAGGTACTTCTGTCTCTAATTCCACAATCTTTGAGGCACGTAACTCAGCATTTATTAATAATATCGGACCTGTTGATCCAGAATTTGGTGATTCCGGCGGATTACTAGTGCTTGGTGCTGATGCATTTGGTCCTGATATGACATTCTACAACACAGTTAATGTGCAACTCCGGAACACAAGAGTATCCGGTAATCAGAATATTGATTTTCAGGCGTTTGGTAGTCGATCGCTTGCAAACCCGCCAGTTCTCGGAGGAACAAATAATCATGCGTTAATAAAACTTTATGGTCTCAGCAGATTTTTAGATGTAGTGGTAACACACAGCTTACCTGAAGATCCAAATAACACAAATACAGTAACAGTTGTTCGCTGAAGATGAATAGGAATGTTCATTATTAGAAATGAAAAAGATGATTTTACGAATACGGTAATTAGCTAATAATTAATCTTCAATCAATATACATAAAAATATAAAGGAGGCTTTATGTTCAAATTAAATTTTGTCTTAATAGTAATTTTCATTTTCAACAGTTCATTTTCATTAAATGCCCAATGGCTACAAACTAATGGACCGTACGGTGGTGGAGTATCTTGTTTTTTGGATTTAGGGAATAATCTCTTTGCAGGAACTCAAGTAGGTATATATCATTCAACAACTAATGGTGTCAGTTGGGTACATGTTAATAATGAATTGACCGGCCACTGGGTACGATCTTTGGCTGTCTCTGGTTCTAATATTTTTGCCGGAACTTCAAGCGGAGTTTTCCACTCGACCGATGGTGGTTCAAGCTGGACGAAGACAAGTTTAAATTACCCGAGTGTAGGATCTATTGATATATCAGGCACAAATATATTTGCCGGAACTTATAACGATGGACTTTTTCTCAGCATCGACAATGGCACTAGCTGGATTTCTGTTAATAATGGATTGACTAATCTTAATATCGCCTCTCTTGCTATCGCTGGCAGTAACATCTATGCAGGGACAGGCGGGGGAGGTGTTTTTTTAAGTGCTGATAACGGGATGAATTGGACTGCAGTAAACTCTGGTCTAACTGAACTTTATATCACCGGACTAATTATCTCTGGGTCTAACATTTTTGCTGGAACACTTGATGACGGTGTATTTCTTTCAACAAATTACGGCACAACCTGGGTACAATCTGGTTTAGCATTTACTCAGGTTTATGAACTGCATAATTCAGGTTCAAATATTTATGCCGGTACACTTAATGGTGTATTTCATTCTGCTGACAATGGTGTAAATTGGACTCAGTTGGGTTTAACTGGAAGCGGTATCTGGTCTTTACTGGCTTCGAACTCAGATTTATTTGCAAGCAATTCTGAAGGTGTCTTTCACTCCACAGATAATGGCAGCAATTGGACTGAAGCCAGTACGGGTCTGACTCATTTAAGTGTTCCCTCAATTATTCAACTAAATCAAAATCTTTTTGCAGGAACCGGCGGTGGTGGTGTTTTCCGCTCTTCTGATAACGGACAAAGCTGGATAAAAGTTAATAATGGACTTACAGAGCGATCAATCGAATTGCTGGCAAGTTATAATTCATATCTTTTTGCAAATATAACCTACGGCCAACTTTTTCGTTCTTCAGACAATGGTAATACTTGGAATAATGTGAATACCGGTTTTGGCTGGACAGTGACTGCGTTTGCCTCAATAGGCGAAAAGCTATTCGCAGGCGACTTTGATGGAGGATTTTTTAACTCAACAAATAATGGTATCAACTGGGTCGAGGGTAGTCCTTTATTTGATGGTTTTAAAGTTTTTGCTGTTTCCGGTACGAATCTATATGCCGGCACACCTGGCGGGGGTGTATTCCTGAGTACAAATGAAGGGACAAGCTGGACAGGAATTAATAATGGACTGACTCACCATTATATAACTTCGCTTATTTTTTCAGGTACGAATCTTTTTGCAGGTACACTTGGGGGAGGCATTTTTCTCAGCACCAATAACGGTACAACTTGGAATGAAGTTAATAATGGAATAACCAGTTTCGATATCAATTGTCTCACAGTTTCGGGGACGATTCTGTTTGCCGGTACTGCAAACGGTGGGATATTTCTCTCTACCAACAATGGCACAAGTTGGAGTCAGATTAATGAAGGATTAGCGAATCCGAATATAAGATCTCTGACCGTATCAAACACATATCTTTTTGCTGGGACCTTTAATGGTGGCGTATGGCGGCGTCCGTTGAGTGATTTCGTGCCTGTCGAACTAACTTCATTTTCTGCAGTTGTGAACGATGATAATGTTGAACTCTGTTGGATAACATCAACAGAAACTAACAACCAGGGTTTTGAAATACAGCGAAGTAAAGATGGTAAATTTGAAACAATAGGATTTGTTGACGGACACGGAACAACGACAGAAACACAAGTCTATTCTTTCATAGATAAAAATTTAATTACTGGTAAATACAATTATAGACTAAAACAAATTGACTTTGACGGAACATTTGAATACTCGAATGTAATAGAAGTTGAAGTAACATCTCCATCGACATTCTCGCTTGAGCAAAATTATCCTAACCCATTCAATCCAAACACAAAAATCAGATACACAATTCCGAATGTCATTGCGAGTGAAACGAAGCAAACTCAGTTTGTCAGTTTGAAAATTTATGATGTACTGGGAAATGAAGTAGCAACATTGTTAAATGAGCATACACCTTCTGGTAGTTATGAAGTTGAGTTCGGCGCCTCAAATCTTCCTAGCGGAACATATTTTTATCAGTTGCGAGCAGGTTCATTCATTGAAACGAAGAAGATGATTGTTTTAAAGTAGTCTCATTAAACAAACAAATTTTAATAAATAAATAGGAGGCAATATGTCGAAATTCATTTCTATAGTTTTCTATACTATAATTTTGATCTGTCCATTACCCTTGAATGCACAGTGGATACGAGTACAAGGAAGCATTCCCTTTGATGTTACCGTCAGAGCTTTTATAAGCTATACCAACGGATCAGGAGAAAGAGTTCTTTTTGCAGGAACTGAAGGCGCAGGTGTTTTTCGTTCTACTAATGATGGTCTTAACTGGACCGGAGTTAACTCCGGATTAACAGATTATGAGGTTTATTCTCTTGTTATTTCCGACACAACTATATTTGCTGGAACTTTAGGTGGTGGTGTGCTTCGGTCATCAGTTAATAACATAAATTGGAGCGAAGCAAATACAGGGATGACGGGATCTGAAATCTATTCCTTAACTATATCAGGTAGTGATATTTATGCTGGCGCTTTTTTTGGTGGCGTATTTCGTTCAACTAACAATGGTAATACATGGAGGTCAGCCGGATTATATTATATTTTATCTCTTCTTTCATCTGGTGAATATCTTTTTGCTGGAGATGCCGCAGGTCAAGTATGGCGTTCTACAGATAATGGCTCAAGTTGGTTACCTTCAATTTCAGGATTACTCTATACTACTTACAATGCTCTGGCAATGACCTCAGAGGGAAATCTATTTGCCGGTACTTATTGGGATAGCACGGGTGTATTTCTTTCCACAGATAATGGAGTAAATTGGAATCAATTCAATGAAGGACTTACTAACTTGAATGTCTGGACATTTGCTGTATTCGGTACAAATATCTTTGCCGGTACTTTTGGATTCGATGGTGGGGTTTTCCATTTAACTAACATTTCATCTAACTGGATAACTGTTAATGAAGGTTTTAGTTACGGCCCTTTTGTTGTTTCTCTTTACATTTCAGGTAATTATCTCTTTGCCGGGACTCTTTCGGGTGTATGGCGGCGTCCGTTGAGTGATTTCGTGCCTGTCGAACTAACTTCATTTTCTGCAACTGTGAATGATGATAATGTTGAATTAAGCTGGATCACATCAACAGAAACTAACAACCAGGGTTTTGAAATACAGCGAAGTAAAGATGGTAAATTTGAAACAATAGGATTTGTTGACGGACACGGAACAACGACAGAAACACAAGTCTATTCTTTCATAGATAAAAATTTAATTACTGGTAAATACAATTATAGACTAAAACAAATTGACTTTGACGGAACATTTGAATACTCGAATGTAATAGAAGTTGAAGTAACATCTCCATCAACTTTTTCACTCAAACAAAATTACCCTAATCCATTTAATCCAAGCACAAAAATCAGATACACAATTCCGAATGTCATTGCGAGTGAAACGAAGCAAACTCAGTTTGTCAGTTTGAAAATTTATGATGTACTGGGAAATGAAGTAGCAACATTGTTAAATGAGCATACACCTTCTGGCAGTTATGAAGTTGAGTTTGACGCTTCAAATCTACCAAGCGGAACATATTTTTATCAGTTGCGAGCAGGTTCATTCATTGAAACGAAGAAGATGATTGTTTTGAAGTGATTTCTAGTTAAGTGAAATAAAAATTAAAAGGAATATTATTATGAAAAAATCTATGTGTATTTCATTGATTGCGATTGTCTTGTTTGTTCTAGCAACCCCATTGTATTCCCAATGGGTTAAAACCAACGAACCTTCTGGTGCGGTATTTTCTCTTACAGTTTCCGGCACAAGCTTATTAGCAGGAACAGTTAACGGTGTTTTTCGTTCTACTGACTACGGGGATACCTGGAATTTGACCTTGCCACCAACAATACTTCCTTTTGTAGATGATTTTGCCCTGGACTCCATTGTTCGTGGCAACAGAAATCTTTATGCAGGTGGTCAGGGTGGAGTTTATATATCTAAAGATGATGGTATAAACTGGCAAGCGATTAACTCGGGTTTGGAGAATAGCGAGGTTCGATCACTTGCTGTAATCCCTAATGAGACCGAAGGTAGTATTCTGCTTGCTGGTACAACTGAAGGTATTTTTCGATCATCTGACAACGGCGAAAGCTGGGCACCATCAGGTCTTACTAACTTAAAAGTTTATGCTATTACAGTTTTTAAAGATGAAGCGGATAGCACAATTATCCTCACAGGTATTGACAGGGAATATACTAATCTAAGTAATTGCATTTTTCATTCCTCTGACAATGGTCAAAGCTGGATTGAATCATCTTCACCCACATTATGGGCAGGTTCTTTTGCAATTATCCCCAATGAAACGAATGGTATGAATATCTTTTCCGGTACATATTCCTCTGTCTATTTATCAACCAACAATGGATCAGATTGGACTCACATAAGTGCAGGTTTGAATAGGAGTGTTTACTCATTAGCAACATATCTTAACGGGGCAAGCGGAAATAATATCTTTGCAGGTACCATTTTCGGCGGTGTTTTTCTATCGACAAACAACGGAGCGAATTGGACAGCAGTCAATTCCGGTCTCTCATATGAAAATGATTATATCTATTCTCTTGCGGTTTTGGATCAATATATCTTTGCAGGCACACTTAACCCTGACGGAGGTGTGTGGAGACGACCACTATCAGAAATGGTGACATCAGTAGAAAGTGATCCTGAAAATTTTCCAGCTCAATTTATACTTGAACAAAATTATCCTAACCCATTTAATCCAAGTACCGTAATCAGTTATCGGTTACCAGTAAGCAGTGATGTGACGTTAAAAGTTTATGACATACTCGGAAAAGAAGTTGTCACATTAGTAGATGAATATAAACCAGCAGGTAAGTATGAAGTTGAATTCAATGCTTCAAGTCTTCCAAGCGGAACATATTTTTATCAGTTGCGAGCAGGTTCATTCATTGAAACGAAAAAAATGTCACTTCTTAAATAACATAATAAAAGAATTTTATCCCGCCTCCTCCGATGAAAATCGGCGGAGGCTTTTTTTATTAACAAATTTCAATTGTCAGTTACCAAACAATTTATATCGTTTACCTGTACTTCCTGTTCCAAAATGAATTACAATCTAAAATTGAAACCGGGTCAATTTCCACAAATGCTGATAAGCTAACATTTAGTTGGCATTTCAATTGCCACATGCAATCAAATAATTTAAATTGAGGATAAATGTTGTGAGCGATTTTGTTGTAAATATTATTGACGAAATAGTTGTCGTCAAAGTGGATATCCTTATTGCAACTCACAGAGATGCCAAACCTTTGTGGGATGAGTTTGAATCCAAGCTTCTTTTTAATCGTAAGAAAGTAGTTATTGATCTTTCTTTTTGTAATAATGTTGACTCAACATTTCTTGGAATTCTTGTAAAGATTCTCAGAAAATTGGGTGATAAAGATGGAAAGCTGGCTCTTGTGTTCCCAAAGCTCGTCAGACAGGAATTGTTTTTAGTAACCGGAATTAACAAAATAATTCCCTGCTATGATACTCTGGCTGAGGCAATGCGAAGTTTGGGCTCAAAGCGTCCGTTGCATAACTTTAATCTTAATTCGACCGTCTCCCCGAATTGATTCGATTTTAAGCCGGGCAATAGTCCTTTAATTTTATAAAATAGAATAGCACAGACGATCAATCTGTGCTGCTTTTTTAATATTATCTATTCTTTATTCCATCCTGGAACTCTTCCAGGTGTCCACGGCGCACTGTATTTCTCCATTTCTGATTCAAGATTTGGTACGTTGACTTCAAGTAATGTTTGTATTTGTTTTAGCAGAGGTTCAAATTCTTCCGATGCAACCTTTAAGTTGTTAATTTGAGTTTGTGTCAGAGCAGAATTTGATTGCCAAAAACCAGAGGCAATTTCATTCAACCTGTCGTAAACAGTAGGAATAGTTGGTTCATTTCGTTCAGCAATTGTTTTATCCTGAAAAAGATGTTGAAGAATATTTTGAGTTTCTTGCTTGATCAATAAAGCATTCTCCATTAATGAATTTGGTGCTTGAGGTGTTTGTTTTATGGCATAGATGAGAACATCAGTTTTTGCCGACAAATCACGTACAGAATTAAGTGCACCTTCAACAGCGCGATTGAATTCCCAGAATTTTTTTTGAAATGCGGCAAGTGCAGCTCTATCTTCTACAGGCAAAGTTGAATTGTTGAGAACTTTTGCTTCGAATCCTTGTGGTCCTGCAATTTTAGACAACACACCATCAACACTCATAAACATTTCTACGAAATATTTTCCGGGAAGAACCGGCGTTCCACTTTCGTTTTTATCTGTTACGGTTTTGATTGGATAAGTGCTTGCGTATCTTAAATCCCAGGTAATTCTGTTAATACCTTGTTTAATTTCATCCTTCAATTTTCTAACTACATTTCCCTGAGTATCTGAAACAACAAAAAGTAAATAAGATTTTTCTTCTGTGTCTTCAGCACGAAGCTCATCCCAGGTAGGATAACTAACAGGTTTGTTCTCTTTTATTAATTCCTTTTCTTTTTTCTGTCTTGTATCTTTCAAACTCTTTGGAGTTTCTTTAATATAGTATGTGAAAATCGCACCAAAATCCGGGTTATCAGCTTTGAAATACGATGAGCCAATTGACTCGAATGTGCCATTTCTTTTGATGAACATCAGGGCATCTTTTACTGGAAACAGAATGTAGTTCTCGTTTTCCAGAGTTGGTTGCTCAATATTTCTTAAAGATGAGTAATTATCAAGTATATAAAATCCTCTTCCAAAAGTTGCAAGTGCAAGATCATTTTCTCTTTCCTGTATATCAAGATCTCTCACAGCAATTGTTGGCAATCCGCCTTTAAGCTGAATCCATTTCTTTCCACCATCGATTGTGCAGAAAACCCCGTACTCGGTACCTATAAAAAGTAAATCTGATTTTATATGATCCTGTGTGATTGCATAAACTACGAACGGTTCTTTCAAATCTCCTGATATTGATTCCCAACTGTTTCCTCTGTTTCTGCTTACAAGAATATAAGGTTTGAAGTCTGCTCTTTTATGATTATCGAATGTTGCATATACAGTATTCGCATCAAAACGGGAAGCATACAAACAGCTCACGTAAGTCATTTCAGGAATTCCTGAGAATGATTCAATCTTTCTCCAGTTTGTTCCTCCATCTTCTGTTACCTGGATAAGTCCATCGTCAGTTCCAGCATAAATTAATCCTTCAACTAACGGTGATTCTGTTAATGAAACAATATTTCCATAAAACGAAGTGGAAGCATTTTTTGCAACTGCATCAACGCTCCATACTTTGTCCATAATCGGAAGTTTATTTCTATCAACCTGTCTTGTAAGATCAGGACTTATTACTGTCCACGAATTTCCTTTATCATCACTTCTGAAAACTTTATTCGCAGCAGCATAAAGTCTGTTTGCGTGCTTACTCAAAATAAGTGGAGTATCCCAGTTCCATCGATAAGGTGGTTCATCTTTTCCTTCCTGTGGTTTAATGCTTACAATTTCGCCTGATTGAAGATCGTGTCGTGTTAATCCGCCATACTGCCATTCACAATAAATTATATAAGGATTTTCAGGATCTGCCAATGCTTCATAGCCGTCACCACCGACAAGCGGAATATAATCAGCATTTACGATTCCTTCCCCATTTATTGTTTGAGATGGAACTATCATACTATTATTATCCTGAGTTCCTCCCATTACTCTGTAAAATGGTTCGAAGTCATCTACGCTGACGCGATAAAATTGTGCGATGGGCAAGTTTTCTTTGAAATGAAATTCCTTCCCATCATCAAAAGTTTCATAAATACCACCATCCCCACCGATTAAAAAATGTTTTGTATTGTTTGGATTAATCCAGATAGCATGGTCATCAACATGTCTTGCTTTTGTTGAAATCGGCGTAAATGTTTTCCCTCCATCTAATGTTATCTGTGAAAAAGTATCAGGGATATAAATTTTATTTACATCAACAGGATCGCAGAATAATTCACTGTAATACTGAGGACTTGAACTTTTAAAATTGCTCATTTTTTCCCAACTGATTCCGCGATTAATAGTTCTGAAGAATCCACTTTTATCTTCGGCAGCTTCTACTATTGCATAAACATAATCCGGATTTACGGGGGAAATTGCCAACCCAATTCTTCCAATATCAACAGAAGGTAATCCATTGGTTAACTTAGTCCAGGTTTTTCCGCCATCTGTTGATTTATGAATTCCACCTTCCGGTCCACCATTGATCAGAGTCCAAACGTGTCTTCTTCTCTGGTACGATGCTGCGTACAATACATCTGGATTTCTTGGATCCATTACAACATCTGTCACTCCGGTATTTTCGCTGATGTAAAGAACCGAATCCCACGTTGCACCATAGTCAATTGATTTATAGAGTCCTCTTTCACCACCAGGTCCCCACAAAGGTCCTTGTGCTGCAGCGTAAATAACTTTTGAATCTCTCGGATCAATTAATATTTTCGCGATGTGTTCAGAAGTTTTAAGTCCGATATTTTTAAAACTTTTTCCACCATCTTCACTTCTGTAAATACCGTCTCCCCACGAAACGCTCCGCTGACTATTGTTTTCTCCGGTTCCAACATATACTACATTATAGTTATTCGGATCAATTGTTACGCAGCCGATCGAAAATGAGCCATAATTATCAAAAATCGGATTCCAGGTTGTCCCTGAGTTTGTTGTTTTCCAAACATTTCCGCAGGCAACTGCAACATAAAACTCGTGATAGTCATCAGGATTAACAGCAAAGTCAACTACTCTGCCCGAAGTAGCTGCCGGACCAATCGATCTGAATTTTAATCCGTTGAATGTTGATGAGCTGTATGGATTTTTGTCTTCTTCTTTTTCTTGTGTGAGAAGAGGAGATGCAAAAAGTAAAATGAGAATTAAGATGGAGATTAGTTTGTTTATCATTGTAACACCTGAATATTTTGGTAGGAAAATATTTATGATAGTTAAATTTTTAAAAAATTTATATGTCAAATTATTGAAACAAGTAAAGTTTTACAATCATTTTTTGATGAATGGAAATTAATTTATGAACAATTGTTTATACCACTAAGTCGCTAAAAATATTAAACTGCGCTAAGGAACAGACGGAGATGGTTTGATACGATTTTTTAATTCATCCTTCCTGATGTTAATTTCATCAGAGGCGGAAAACTTTAAGTCCGCATCAATTTCAGAAATAAACCAGAACTTAGTATTACCAAATTCCGGTGGTAAATCTCCAATACTCCATTGAGGATATGTTGTTTCAAGAAAGTAATATTTTTTCCCGTTAACAATCAGGTATTCACCTCTTGAATTAATACAAACACCGAGCATTGCGTGTTTATATTTGTAGCTCCACATCATTGCACAGTCGACTCCTATTTTTTCCAGAATTACATAAAGCAGTAATGCTTTTGAATCGCAATCACCAAATCTATAAGCCAGAGTCCCCGGAGGTGGAAAAAGATCGAGTGTTCCACCGGGTCTTTCATACTTAATATTCTGAATAAAAGTTATAACGAAATATACCTTGTCTCTTATTTCAAAATTTTCTTCAAGGAATATTTTATTTAGTCCCTGAAGAACAGTTTCCATCCGGGGGCTGGAATCAATAAATATTCTTCGATAGATTTCTGCCCAGACTATTTGTGATTCCATAACAGGATCGGAATAACCTCTTTTCAAACCAAGTTCCCTGTAGCTCATTGACGAAATCTCTTCAACATACTTCATCGCTTCGATTACATCCTTTTCCAAAAGCATGAGAGATAATTTGTAACTTCTTTTTCGCAGAGAATTATCCACAAACTGCCAGGTAAATAATGACTTGATAACTTTTTCATTAATTGTGGTATCAACTTCAATCTGATATTCGCGTTTTGATTGATCATTAGTTGAAAAGTTAATTTCCGGAAGTTGAGAAGAAATCCACATCATAACTATTATTACAGCTAAGAAGAGAAATATGAATGAACAGCCAAAGAAAGATTTTTGTACACAACCTGATTTCATTTTAAATTTACTTCCCGGAAGTTCAGTTAATTATTATCCTATATCGATTAAAGAGACCGGGGGAAACGGAATCAGCGAGTTTAATATTGTATCAACTCCGGGCTGCAGAAGCAATGCCATCGAAACAATAATAATTCCCAGCAGAATGCCAACTGCAATGTTATTTCCTTTTATCTCTTTTAACTCATCAAGGTCTTTGGTCAGCCACATAAAAATTTGAAGTGCTGTGTAGATAGTTGTAAAAGCTATCATTCCACCAAGAATGATATGACCGATCATTATTAACGCAGATTGAAAATAGCTAGTTAAAATTGCATCCGGGTTACGAAGTGTATTGCTGAAAATAGTTATTGCAGATTCGATAGATTTCTTCACTACAAGAATCAGGGCTAAAATTATTGAGCCGTTAAGGATGGCAACCGCGACATTATTATTCTTTAGTTCATCTGATTCATTTATTCCTGTAATTAGTCGGCGAAAAATTTTAGAGGATATATAAACCAGAGCAACAGCGATTATTAATGAAAGAACAACCTGAACTAATCCGGTTAAGAGCAAAATAAAGTCCATTTGAACCCCAAATTATTTATTGATCAAGGAATTTATCATTTTCGAAAAAATCCGGATAAAAAATAATACAATTTGTTTTTATATCTTATTAGTAAAAGATTAAATTTTAACTGATGAAAAATCCTTCGCTGCAAATATGTGTATTAAAAAAACAAATACTTCGTAATCGGGAAATTTATAATGTGTTTGCAGTGTTAGTATTCTTATTTTATTCTTGTATGCCAGCAGAAAATGAAATGTTTACTAAAGGAGTTGAAAGCTATGAAAAGCAGATGTATCGTACGGCAATAGATTATTTCAGTCAGGCGATAAAAGATGAGCCGGGAAATTCAGAGTTTTACTATTACAGAGCTAAAACAAAAATGCAGCTTGATAGCTGCCATCAGGCTATTGAAGATTATTCAAAGGCAATTGTTTTAAACAGGAATGTAGCGGACTATTTTATTAATCGGGGACTTGCACGGATTTCATGTCAGAATTTTTATGCTGCAATTTTAGATTTTGACTATGCTCAGGTTTTGGATTCCACTAACTCAACAATTTATTTCAACCGTGCATTTGCGAAAGAATCTATCGGCGAATATCCAGGGGCTATTGATGATTACACAATAGCTATAAGCTATGATTCTGCTAATTATAAATACTTCATCAACAGAGGATTGCTGTTTTCATTTCTTGATAGTTCAAAAAATGCTATAAAAGATTTCTCTACAGCGGTTAAGATTAATTCCAATAATATAAATGCATATAAAAATCGTGGAGATGAATATTATAAAACAGGCAACTATGCAAATGCAATTGCAGATTATAGCAGTTCAATTTTGATTGAACCCCGCAACGTATCACTTTACTATTCAAGAGCGGAAGCAAAACTTGGAATGGGCGAATTTCTTTCGGCAGTCGTCGATTACACATATATAATTTCCCTTGACCAAAATGATGCGACAGCATACTACAATAGGGGTATCTGTTATGCAAATATTAATATGAAGACTAATGCGTGTGAAGATTTTAACAGAGCAGGAGAACTTGGAATGTTTGAAGCTTATGGAGTAATAAAAGAGTACTGTGAAGAAAAAGAAAAGCCAAAAGTTAAGCTGAAGAAATAATTTCAAAATAGTAAAGGCTGTTTCATCATCCTTAATTCAATGCCACCCCAATTTGTGTGGTCCCGATTTTTCCCCTACCCCTAGTTATGAAGGTAAGTTTAATGGCATTGTAACAGCAGGGAAGTAGCAACAGTTTGTTGAAACAGCCTTCTGAAAAATATTATTTGAGTATAGTTCCTAAATTTTCTTTTTTTGCTAAAAGTTGTTCTCTGGTTTCTTCATGATTCGGATCTTTAATTATCGCATCGCTTGGACAAGCAGCGACACACTGTGGTTCATCGTAGTAGCCGACACATTCCGTGCATTTGTCATAGGCAATATATGTGTGAGTATCATGTAAAGCAGTATGTTCCTGACCATTCAAGTCATACGCAACCCCGCCTGCATATATAGCATTGTTTGGACATTCAATTTCGCATGCATTACAATCAATGCAATCATCTGTTATTAAATAAGCCATTTTTGATTTCCTGTGTTTTAGTTGAACGATTATAAAAACACTGGTGAAAAGACAAATACTGTGCCTTTATCGAATTGATGTAGATTAGTTAAAACTATTTTTTAAGAGTGAATTTCTAAAGAAATGAATGGACTTTAATAGTGTTAATGGAGGTTGTTCTCAATAATGAAAATGTATTTTCTATTATTTGATTATAATAAAGATAAATGCTCTATTATTGTGGCTGGCAATTGTTTATGTCTATTATGATTTATCGTCAAAAGATTTTTTAATCCAATCATCAATCAATCAATAATCCTGAGGGAGCGGAACGTTTATATCTTTCTTTTCCATAATAGTAAGTATGTTTCTGAATCGTGGTAGAAAAGGAATGTACAATCCCACTACTTTTACACGATACGTATTACCAGCCTGGAATAAACGATAAATTTCATCTGCGTTGGATTTGTTATTGTGATAATAATTATCTTCATTCAGGAAAACTTCCTTTTCCGAGAAAATAAAATATTTCTTCTTTTCTCCAGACCATACTTCTTTATTTGTAACTTTTATATCAATCACTTCTTCAGTGAAAATCGGCTCGAAGAAAACAAAGCCAAAGATCAGGACGCACAATAAAATAATTATCCCAAAAAACATTGAAATTTTTGACATCATAGAAAAAAATCTCCCTTAATAACTTTTTTACAAAAAATTTGTCGTATTTTAATAATATTTCTCAACCACGAATAATGATAGGCTCGTTCAATTCAACATTTTTTATGCCTATTTAACAGGTTTACTAAATTGGGAAATAATAGATTATATTCGCTTTGAAAATTTTACACAATAGACAATTTGAGCGTTTACATGTCAAAAAGGGCTTATTTATACTTTTTTAGCGGGATCATATTCCTGACTTTTTGTAAAGAGGTGAAAAAAGAAAATTCGATCAATTTGCTTACTTTTTCTTTATCTGAATCCATCCCTGTTTCTGAACCTTCGGGATTAGACCTCAGTTCTGATGAAAAATCTTTCTGGGTAGTAAGCGATCAAAACAGTACTGTTTATCTTTTAGATAACCAGGGAAAAATATTAAAAAAATTTAAAGTCAATGGTGAAGATCTTGAAGGTATAACAGTTATAGATGACAGTACGCTTGCAGTTGTTCTGGAAATAACACGGGAGGTTGTTGTAATTGATACTTCAGGAAATGAAATTAAAAGAGCGTTTATTGATCTTAGCGGAGAATTTAATTCTGGTCTGGAAGGAATAACTTATGATTCTGACAAAAAAATATTCTATGTAATAAATGAGAAAAAACCTCGTCTATTAATTACGTTCGATCAAAATCTTGTTGAGCAGAGAAGAGACACTTTAAATTTTTCAAAAGATGTATCAGGAATTTATTTTGATTCAACTGATAAAGTTCTCTGGATTTTAAGTGATGAGAGTCAGAGGATTGTTAAGACTGATCTTTCGGGAAATCCTTTAGAAGAATTTAAAATTAAAGTTGCTCAGCCGGAAGGTATAACTTTCAATAAAGCCCGAACGAAACTTTATCTGATTTCTGATAAAACTGAAAAATTGTATGTCTTCGACTTTAAATAAAAACTCAGTTGCAAATAAGTTCAATAACAACAACTTTAGAGAAAGTTTATTTTCTTAAAATATTGTAAGTTTGAACAGTAAATTAAAACAGGGAGAATACTCATGATGGAAGTCAATCACAACATTCTATTTATGCAGCTCATCATACAGAACCAGCAAATTGCTATGATGTCGATGGGCAAAATTAAAAATCCGGTTACGGACAAAGTTGAACGTAATCTTGAACATGCTAAAATTTATATTGATACTCTTGATATGCTTCTGGCAAAAACAAAAGGTAATCTTTCAGATTATGAAGAAAAATTTTTAATTGAAACGCTGAAAGATCTAAAACTTAACTATGTTGATGAAGCAGATAAAGACAATGCAAAAGCATCCCTTCGGGAGAAGAAAACAGACGGCGAGAAAGAAAAAGCTTCGGAGAAAGTATAGCTGGAAATGGTAATTGGTATTATTGCAAATACTACTAAAGAGAATATTCTGGATGTAGTCACTTCGTTCACATCTAAACTTAAAAACAAAAAGATAGATTATCTTCTTACTAAATCCATAGTTGAATCCAAAGGAAAATTAAAAATTACTTCGCACGGTAATTATAATTCCGGAGATGATGACATCTTCAAAGAAAGCGATGTGATAATATCAATTGGCGGTGACGGAACAATGCTTGCAACTGCATTCAAAGCACATATATATAATAAGCCTGTGCTTGGATTAAATCTTGGTAAACTTGGCTTTCTTGTTGAAACAGATGTTACTCAAATGGATAGCGCAATTGATCTTCTGAAAAAAAGGGAGTATTCAATCGAAGATCGTATGGTGTTATCCGGAGTATGTTCAGCACACGCGACAGATGAACTTATTGCTGTAAATGATCTTGTGATAGAAAAAGGCGGCTGGCCAAAGATGATTGAACTTGCGGTCTGGGTTGACGATGAATATGTTACAACTTTCTCTGCAGATGGATTGATCGTTGCTACACCAACAGGCTCAACAGGTTATTCACTTTCCACCGGTGGACCAATTGTCGCACCAACTGCAAAGGCAATAACTCTATCCCCGATTTCACCACACAGTTTAACAGTCAGGCCGATTGTTCTATCGGGCAAGCAGGTTATAAAAGTAAGAGCAAAATCTCCACATACGAAAATCCAGGTTAGCTGTGATGGTCAGCGTGTATTTAGTTTTCAATCGCCAATGGAAATTGTAATAAAGAAAAGTAATCGACCGTTAAAACTTATTAAAACATCTTTGACAACTTATTTTGAAACACTCCGCAACAAGCTTTTGTGGGGGATTGACGTGCGTGTAAATAAGTTGAATTCTGAAGAAAAAGAGTAACATTCTTTTAAAATAAAAATGCCATCACAAAGATGGCATTTAAAACATCATACATTCATACAATCATCCATTCAACCTGTCATAGCGTAATGTAATGAAGCCGGATTACGCCTCTTCTAGTACCGGCTCCTCAACTTTCTTTCTTTCAACCTTCTTCTTCCCATTGGTTTTCTTTCTTCCGTCAGAGCCGGACCTTGACGGCTTGCTGCCAAAGCCTTCAGGATTATTTTTATCGGAATAGTTTTTATATCTATAAACCTTGTTTTGGAAATTGCGTAAGATTATTTCTTCTTCATCCATGTGCAGAACATAATTTGGCAGCAACGGAATTTTTCCACCGCCTCCAGGTGCATCAATTACAAAGTGAGGTATTGCTAAACCGCTTGTGTGTCCACGCAATGCTTCTACAATTCTTAATCCTGTTTCGACAGAAGTACGGAAGTGATTTGCACCTTTTGTTTCATCTGCCATATACATGTAATAAGGACGAACTCTAATTCTCAATAATTTTTGCATTAATTCTTTTACTACTGCAGGGTCATCATTTACGCCTTTCATAATAACCATCTGGTTTCCGACAGGAATCCCAGCATCAGCAAGCATTGTGCAAGCTCTTGAACTTTCTTCAGTTACTTCCCACGGATGATTAAAATGAGTGTTAACATAAACCGGATGATACTTCTTTATCATATTAACAAGTTTTGCAGTAATTCTATGAGGAAGAACGACAGGCATTCTTGTTCCGAGTCTTATAATTTCAATATGCTTGATCTCACGTAAACGCTGGAGAATTTTTTCCAGCATTATATCAGTAAGCATAAGTGGATCACCGCCGGAAAGAATAACATCTCTTATTTCAGTATGTTGTTCAAGATAGTTGAATGCACTCTCAAGACCTCTCATTGAGATCTTTTCATAGTCTCCAACTTTTCTTTTCCTTGTGCAGAAACGGCAATAGATACCGCACTGGCTTGTAACAAGAAATAATGCACGATCGGGATAGCGATGAGTGATGTTCGGAACGGGGCTCATTTCGTCCTCGTGAAGTGGATCTTCCTCAGCATCAATATCTTCCAGTTCGACTTTTGCCGGAACGCATTGAAGCCAGATTGGGTCGCCGGGATAACGGATCAGACTTAAATAGTAAGGATTAATCCGAGCCTGGAAAAATTCATCCAGATCTTCCGCAGCCTTACGGTCGATACCAAATTTTTCCACGACATGGTCAACAGTGTGAACACTGTCCCTTACCATTTCCTGCCAAAGTTCCATGATAGTTCCTCAGTTGTTCTTGTGATTGAAATATTTTCCAAAGACGATCATACCATCGCCTTTGGAATAAAAATCATTTATCTCAGAAATTATGCTGTAATTATTACGCATATAAAAATTTCTGGTAGCAGAGTAACTATCCTTGGAAGATGTTTCAGCCAGCAGCCACCTGCCGTTGTTTTCATTAACAAAACTTTCTGCATGTTCTAAAAGTCTTTTTCCAATTCCTTTTTTCTCGTAATTGGAATTTGTAACAATCCAGTAGAGATCATACACACCATCTGTCAATGGTCTCTTCCCGGTGCAATGATATCCAAGAATCATGCCATCTTCCTCATAAACGAACAAATTATAGTCCTTCTGTATCGGATTAGTTGCTGCGATGTTTACAAGTTCCATCGCAACACTAATCTCTTCACTACTAAAATTCGGTGCCGAACTTAAAATTTCTTCTATAACTTTTGCATCATCCGGCTTTAGCCTTCGAATCATTTTTCTTCTTTCTGATTAATGCAAAGTTTGCAATTGTATAAAGTAAATCATCATAACTTATTCCATCTGCAGCCGCTGCTCTCGCAAATCCTGAATCCGATGAAATATCCGGATTGGGGTTTACTTCAATAACATAAGGCTCATCATCATTACTTAATCGAATATCAATACGGGCGTAATCTCTGCAGTTCATAGCATCATAAGATGCTAATGCTGTTACCTGAATTTTTTTTCTTAGTCTCTCAGGAAGTTCTGCGGGGCAAACAGGTTTTGTATAATTGTAATAAACACTTCCCTCAGTCCATTTGCCATCGTAAGTAACTATGCTTGGAAATTCTTCCGGCAAGCCAGTAAAACTAATCTCCGAGATGGGAAGCAATCTTCCGCCGAGAATTGCAACATTTAGTTCTCTTCCCTGAATATATTCCTCAAGTATCACATCCTGGTTATAAGTTTCTGCCAGGAATGAGAATTGTTTTCGTAGTTCAGAGTAATTTTTTACCACTGAGAATTCAGAAATACCGATACTGGCATCTTCATTCATAAGTTTGAGTATTAATGGATAATCTAATTTTATTTCTTTTTCAGTAAATCTTTTTGTCTTTTTTAAAGTTCTGAATTCAGGTGTCAAGATATCTCTGGATTTCAGTATTGCTTTTGTTCTTGCTTTGTTCAAACAGTTTCCGAGAGTGATTGGTGAACATCCTGTAATTTCATAACCAAGAAGTTCAAACAACCCGGCCATATAGGATTCATAAGCAGATATACCCTCAACTGATTCAACAAAGTTATAAATAACATCAGGGTTGAAAGCGTTTAAATTATTAATCACTTTCTGCACATTTTTATCTACAGCAAGTGATTTCACTTCGCTAAAATATTTTGATAAAGAGAGCTCAACTTTTTTCAGTTCATTAACGAAATTATTTTCCGAAAGATCATTAGCTTTTGCAGACTCGTCGTTTTTCTTGCCATTGTAAACTGAGAACACACTTACCGGTGAGTTGTAGCATATTAATATTTTTGAGTTCTCTTTCATACCAGATTGTACCTTTTCGCAGCATGGTATAAAGCACTTTGTATTAATTGATTATAATTCATTCCTGCAGCTCTTGCAGCTTTTGGGAAACTTGAGTTTTCATTTGGGTCAGGCATTATTCCAGGCAGCGGGTTTATTTCGATTATATTCGGAACCCCGTGTTTGTCGAGACGAACATCTATTCTGCTCCAGTCCTTACATTTTAATACATTATAAGTACGCAGAACAGTGTTTTTTATTTTTTCTTCCAGTTGTTTGTCGAGTTTAGCCGGGCATTCAAAAACATCGAAATTATTTTCTTTAGTGTCCAGTATCCATTTTGCTTCATAAGAATAGAGTGGAACTACATCCTGAGGGAAGTCTTCATATCGTATTTCTATTATAGGAAGAATTTGAGCGTCGTCTCCGTTTCCAAGAATTGCAACTGTGAATTCTCTCCCCGAAAGGAACTCTTCAATTAATGCAGGCTGATTGTAAGAATTAAGTATCCGTGTAATTTCATCTTCCAGTTCTTTGGTGTTTTTAACTAAAGATGAAGAAAAAATTCCTTTACTGGATCCTTCAGATATTGGTTTTACTATTAATGGAAAATCGAAACGAACGTTTTTTATATCTTCTGCCCGGTGTGCAACGAGGAACTTTGCATTCGGAATATTGTGGTATGTCAGAATTTCCTTTGCGCGTGATTTATCAAGACAAATCCCAAGCGTTAAAGCATCTGAACCAGAGTAAGGAATCTGAAGCATCTCAAGTATCGCAGGCATATGTGATTCACGGTTAACTCCAACCAGTCCCTCTGCAAAATTGAAAACGATATCTGGTTTAAGTTCTTTAAGTTTTAAGTATGCATCATTATTGGCTTCAACTAAAGTTACGTTATGTATCTCAGCGATAGCATCTTTAACAGCATTTACAGTTTCCCATGTATCCCATTCTGCATAAGTATCAACAGCCGGTTGTAATTCATGATGAGGAGAATTTTGAACAGGAGGCACTTCATCGAGGAAAGTTTCACTTTCCGGTTTTACGTTGAATGTTATGGCAACATCTAAACGTACATTAAACCTTGGTGATAAAATAATTTCTCCTTGAAAATTTTTTTCTTCTTGTCGCTCCAAATATAATCTTTATAAAGAATTTGTCAACATGTTTTAAAAAATATTTTTAAAAAAGTTTTCATGGAAAAATTTCATGAACAGACAACGCAAAGAAAAAATTTTTGATGAGTGATCATCTTTTCTCAAAACATTTTTTGTAACTACCTGATAAAATTTATTGTCAGACTTCGATCAAAATTTAAAAATATTTTAATCACCGGGAAAAATATTTTACGCAATCTTCGCGTACTTAAGATTCTCTGAATAATGTCTGATAAGATTTTTCCTGATGATGTTGTTGTTTGGTGAATCAATAGATGGGTCTTTATTTATAAGGTTAAATGCGATTTGCTTTGTTAAGCTGATCAACTCTGCATCCTGAATAATATCAGCATATTTTAAATCAGGAAAGCCGCTTTGTTTTGTGCTGAAGATATCACCTGGTCCGCGCAACTTTAAGTCTGCCTCAGCAATTTCAAATCCGTTGTTTGTCTTTAACATTGTTTGGAGCCTGATAGCTGACTTATATTTTTCTATCATTGAACTTGAAATGTAATCAAGATCAAGCCGCTGTTGTATATTATACTGTACAATTTCATCCTTCGTTACGAGAATACAGAACGCCTGCTTATCACTTCTTCCGACCCTTCCTCTTAATTGATGAAGCTGTGAGAGTCCGAAGCGATGCGCATCGTTTATCAGAATTATGTTAGCATCAGGAATGTCTATACCAACTTCAATGACAGTTGTCGAAACCAAAACATCAAATTGTTTTTTTAAGAAGAGCAGCATCTTCTCTTCTTTTTCCTGCCAGGACATTCTTCCGTGAATCAATCCAAGTCTAAGATTTTTTAAATGTGTCTGGCTTAATTCCTCGTAATAAGATTCAGCAGCTTTAAGTTCAAGCTTATCTGAATCTTCAACTAATGGATAAACTATAAAGGTCTGGTATCCATCTTTCTTTTTATCAATGATAAACTTGTATATCTCCGGCAGCTTACTTTCTCCTCTTAGTACGGTTTTAATTGGTTTTCTATTCTTTGGCATTTCGTCAATTACAGAAATATCAAGATCTCCATAAATTGTCATAGATATTGTTCTTGGAATGGGAGTTGCGCTCATAACCAAAACTTCCGGAGTTTTTCCTTTAGTTTGAAGTTTAGCCCGCTGTCGGACTCCAAACCGGTGTTGCTCATCAATAACTACTAAACCAAGATTTTTATAATAAACTTTCTCTTCGAAAAGAGCGTGAGTTCCAATAATAATGTCTGTCTCCTGCAGTTCAATTTCCTGAAGTCGTTTATCTCTTTCAGATTTCTTCTGACCTCCAAGAAGCAGTGAGGTTTTTATTTCTCTTTCAGGAAATTGTTCGCAGAGCCGTTTCATCATCACAGAAATATTTTTTGCATGCTGATCAGCCAAGATCTCGGTCGGCGCCATTATCGCTGCCTGAAATCCATTATCAACTGCAATCAGCATAGCGATTAACGAAACAATTGTTTTTCCACTGCCAACATCTCCCTGAAGCAGCCGGTTCATTGGCTTTTCAGAAAGAAGATCGCTCTTTATTTCTCCCAAAACTTTTAATTGGGCTTTGGTTAGTTCAAACGGAAGTGTTTTTAAAAAATTCCGGACAAGATCAGTTCTGATGACTAACTTGTTGCCAATTAACTTACTCTGGTAATTTTGTTTTCTCAATGCAACCAGTAATTCTAGATAGAACAATTCTTCAAACTTAAATCTTCTTTTAGCGGAATTTAATTTGTCAGTTGACTCCGGGAAATGGTAGTTTCGAATTGCTTCCTTGAGCAGAATTAATCTGTTTTGATTAATAATTTCTTCAGTAAGAGTTTCTTCAACAAAGTCCGCATAGTTATCGACTGCAAAACTTATTATTCTTCTTAAGCTCAGATCGCCGATATTACCTGACTTTAGTTCTTTTGGAATTCTGTAAAATGGGATGATCTTACCCGTATGAAGAAAATTTTTTTCCTCTTCACTTATCCTGTCAAAATCAGGATGAATGAATTGCAGAGCTCCATATTTTGATTTATCAGGTTTAGAAGAAACCGCGAACATATCTCCTTCATTAAAAACAGAGTAAAAATATTTTGTTCCCTGGAACCAGACACACTCAAAAAAACCTGATTCATCCCTGAATTGAACTTTAAGAATTTCTCTTCTGCCAAATCTTTTTTTCTCTTTATCAAAAACTTTTCCGATAACAGTAAGTTCACCATCGTAACCGTTCATTAAATATCCGTAAGCTTTTGCAGCAGTCAGAACTGTTGTCCTGTCGAGATGACGGGAAGGGAAGTAGAATAGTAAATCACTAATTGTGTTTATTCCGATCTTTGAAAAGGATTCGGCTCTTTTAGGTCCAACCGATTTCAAATATTGCACGGAATCATCAAGAGCGTTTTTTGAAAAAGAATTCATCAATAGAAAAATAATCTAACGGGCAGCTAAACTCAAAAAACCTATTTAAGTCTTTCTGGTAAATTATCTTTAATTTTAGAAAAGTAATTAATGAAAGAAATAAAATTTGGAATGGGAAAAACTTTTAACTGATTCGAGACTTGGGGAAAAAATCCAGGCAAAGAAAAATTCATCCGATGGAAGAAGTGAATTTCAAAAAGATTTTGACAGAGTTGTGTTTTCACCTGCATTCAGACGGCTGCAGGATAAAACTCAAGTCTTTCCGCTGCCAGAAAGTGATTTTGTTCATACAAGATTAACTCACAGTCTGGAAGTTTCCTGTGTCGGAAGATCTTTGGGTAATCTTGTTGGTGAAACAGTAGTCAAACGAAATCCATCTTTAAATAGCAGGTTTACAAAATTTCATTTCGGCGAAATAGTCGCTGCAGCTTGTCTTGCACACGATATCGGAAATCCGCCGTTCGGTCATTCAGGTGAAGATGCAATTGCCGAATATTTCAGAAGTGGTAACGGACAACAGTTTAAATCAAAAATTAAAGATGAGAAGAAATGGACCGATTTTATTAAGTATGAAGGAAACGCTCAGGGTTTCAGAATTATTACAAAACTTCAGAATCCAAAAGTTAAAGGTGGATTAAATCTTACTTACTCAACTCTTGCCGCAGTTACAAAATATCCGAGAGAGTCTCTCATAAATAATCAAAACAGATCATTACAAAATAAAGCTTATCGCAAGTATGGATTCTTTCAGGCTGAAAAAGAAATTTTTAAAGAAGTTGCTGATAAAACAGGACTTGATTTTGTGGTGAATAAAAAAACTTACTGGTGGCGCCGTCATCCGCTTACGTTTCTTGTTGAAGCTGCTGACGACATCTGCTACAGTGTAATGGATCTCGAAGATGGATTCATGCTTGGTCTGATTTCGTTTAGAGAAACTGAGGAATTGCTGATACCATTAATCTCTAAACAAGGATTGAGAAATTATCGGGATAAAGATGAAAAAGACAGGATAGGATACTTACGGGCAATTGCAATTAACGAACTGGTTAATGAACTCGCAAGGGTGTTTCTGGATGAGGAAAAAAATATTTTGGCAGGGAAGTTTGAAAATGAACTAATCAGTGAAATAAAACGTGCCAATGCACTTAAGCGAATAAAAGATATTTCGGTTACCAGGATTTATAAGTCGCGCAGTGTTGTTGAAAGGGAAGTTGCCGGTTATGAGGTGCTTGGTGGCTTGCTGGATACTTTTATTGATTCATACAACGAAGCCTACGAAAAGAAAATCTCAGCAAAAAATAAATCTGTTTTTGCGCTGTTACCAAAGAGAATTAGTGATGACATTCCAAACGAACTTTACCAACGTCTTATAAGAATAATTGATTTCGTTTCGGGGATGACTGATTCATTTGCAGTTTCACTTTTCAGAAAGATTAAAGGTATCTCTTTGCCGGGCGGAAGAGTTACCGAATGATAATGAGCTCTAATTTTTCCTAAACTTTTTCAATAATGAATATCGAGGATGTAATAGTGAAACTTGCGTACAAAACTTTAAAATTCTTTGTTCAATATTTGTTATTCGATACTCCACAAAAATGCTTTTTAGGTTGTTGTCAATACAGTAATAACTTTAACTTTTAGTAATGAGCTGGCTATTCGGATATTTTGGAAATACTGATCGGCTGGAAATTACTTCTCCTGATATTCCTCTTTATCAATTTAAAAACCCAAATCTGGTTTTGTTCTCCGGTGGTAATACCAAAACAAGTTTCTTTAAATCAAATTCTCCCGAGAGCTTCTGGGCCGTTGCAGGAGTTGGTCTTGAATCCGAAAATGATGGTTTCAGGATTCTTAATAATACAGTGTGGGACTCAAAATTAAATTCTGATCAAATTTGTCTCAGTTCAGTCAATGGACACTTCGTTGCGATTAAGTATTATAATAATGAAATAAAATTCTTTACGGATGAACTTGGATTGCGTGATATTTATATTGTGCAGCTGCAAAATGGATTTGGTTTTTCAACAAGAATTGATTGGATTAAATATTTTATGAAACCTTCAATTGATTTGGAAGAATTTGGTTCAAGGTGGCTGCTTCAGAATCAGATTTCACGTAATAGTATAATCAAAAAAGTAAAACGACTTGTATGTTCAAATGCAACTCTAAAAGGAAATTCTATATCTATAGAACCGAACGATTGGCAGCCAAATTTTGAAATGCCCGGAAACAGAGAAGTTTTTGAGGCAGTTCTTAGACAATTACTTAAGATTAAAGATAGAAGAATTTTATTGAGCTTATCCGGTGGGCTCGATTCAAGGTTACTACTTTCCTATTTAGTGAATTTAGATTTTAATCGCTGGGAAACTCATACCTTTGGTGATCCTGATCATCCTGATTCAAAAGCAGCATCTGCTTTATTAAAAAGTGTTGGATATAGGAACAAAATTATTAATGATGAGATACCATCAAAAGATAATTTAGCAAAATTGGTAAAAGCATATTCTGTTCAATCAATTGTGACCAACCCGGTAAGTTCAATTTTAAATTTAAGATATTATGACAGAATAACTAATGAAAGTTCGGTTATAATAGACGGCGGATTCGGAGAAATCTGGCGCAGAGCTTTTGCCAACAGATTATTGTTTTTTGGAAAAAATGCTTTATCAAAAAAAGATTCAAAAACAGTTTCTGCATTTTTAAGATATTATCGGGCGGATATTTTTTCGGCAGAAACTTTAATTGAAATGGAATCAGGACTTTTCAATCAGCTAAATAATTTGTTTAATTCTTTGCCCGATGCAAATCAAATTGGTTCTGAAAAATGGATTGATCTTTTTTCAATCAGATCAAGACTAACGAATTACTATTCTCCCGAACAAGTCCGCATAGATCAGTATGCAGTTTCTTTTATGCCGCTTGTACAAAAAGACATTTTAAATTTATTATTTGGTTTAAATGAATCGGATAAAAGAAATGGAAAATTATTTAAGCAATTAATCAGACGAAATTCAATTCAACTGACAAAACACCAGCTTGTTAAAGGAAACATTACACATCCGTTTAACTCATCCTTTTTGAGTGCACGCCTGCATTCAAGAATAAAAAGTAAACTTGGCTTGTCTTTTCAAAGCAGAGATCAAGTTGAGTTTCATAAATCATTGAAAGAATTTATCGGTGACATAGTAGTTTCTGCGGATGTAAGAAACTATGAGTACTATGATCGAAACAAAATCGAAAAGATGTTACACGATTATTTAACTAATGACGACAAATATAATTCTGAAATTGATTGGTTTTTGTCTTTTGAATTGTTCAGACAGGGAATAATGAAATAGAAAAATTCTGCGTTACTCAGTTTTCATATCCCGTGTCATTAAATCGGTAGTAGCTTTCACCGGATCTTTATCTTCGAAGAGAATTTTATAGACTTCATTAGTTATCGGGGTTTCAATTCCTTTTTTAACTGCTAATTGTTTTGCTGAACGTGTAGTTTCTACGCCCTCAGCAACCTGTTCCATTGATTTCAATATTTGTTTAAGTTTTTTTCCTTTACCAATTTGTTCACCGACAAATCTGTTTCTGCTATGTTTGCTCATGCAAGTAACTATCAGATCACCTATTCCTGAAAGCCCAGCAAAAGTTTCCGGTCTTGCGCCCATAGCCAAACCAAGTCGCGAGATTTCTGCAACACCTCTTGTCATTATTGCAGCTTTAGTATTATCACCAAAGTTTGCCCCATCAATTATTCCTGCACCGATTGCAATTATATTCTTAAAAGCACCACCAAGTTCAACACCAAGTATATCTGTAGAAGCATAAACTCTGAAATAAGAAGTCATAAAAGCTGCTTGAATTGTCTTTGCAGTTTCTATATCTGATGAGGCTGCAACTACTGCTGTTGGTATTCTTTGACTTACTTCTTCAGCGTGACTTGGACCAGAAATAACACCAATTTGATTTTTATTTATATGAGGAAAAACATCTTTAAGCATCTGTGACATAGTCATCAAAGTTTTTTTCTCGATTCCCTTCGAAACGCTGACAAGTATTGCATCTTCAATCTGTCTGTAATTAATTTTTTTTACCACATCCCGCAAAAACTGTGACGGAACAGCAAGCACTATAAGATTTTTATCATCCGATGAATCTTCAATTGAATGAGTAATTGAAATCTCTTTTGGAATTTTTATACCGGGAAGGTAATGTGTGTTAACTCTTTTCTTTAATAAATCACGTGCGTAACTTTTTTTGTATTCCCATAGAGTTACGTTGTGACCGTTGTAGTAAAGTAAAATTGCGAGGGTAGTTCCCCAGCCTCCAGCGCCGAGAACCGAAATTTTCATTTAACTGATTTTATTTTTCTTTCGAAAGCTTATTTTATTTTCATTCCCGCGAAGTAATCTGATCAGGTTTTTTCTGTGAGTGAAAATAACTAAAGCTGTAATTCCTAAAATAAACGGGAATAAAGTGCTATATCCCGGGATATCTACATGAAATAAATTTTCTCTGATAAATAATGTTGCCGGAACACTTATGGCAGCAATAATAGATCCTAACGAAACATAACGTGAAATTAAAACGACCAGAGTAAATACACCAACGGCAATCAGCATATCAACTGTGATTAAAGTTAATAACATACCAAGTGCAGTAGCAATTCCCTTTCCTCCTTTAAATCCGGCAAAGACTGTCCAGATATGACCAATTACAGCAGACATACCAGCAATAATCTGAATTAATGTAAAATCATCAAAAGGCGAAACGTTTTCAAAAGGGAGTGGACCATAAAATAATCTGGCAATTAAAACAACAGCAATAGCACCTTTCAATGCATCAAGGAAAATAACAATCAATCCGTACTTCCAGCCGAGTACGCGTAACACATTTGTTCCTCCAGCATTACCGCTGCCGTGTTTACGGATATCAATACCACTAACTGCTTTGCTAATAATAATACTGTTCGGAATCGAGCCGATCAGGTAAGAGAGGATAACTATAATTGCTAATAAAAACATTTAATTACAAAAAATTTATTTTGAAACCTAAACAATTAACAAATAATAAACAACGAATTTTCATATCACGTTAAAATCGTTTGAATTCGAAGAAATTAGATGATACATTAATTAATAGGTTTCAATCTTACACATTTAATTACGCATTAGTAGTAAATTGTTTTTTTTTGAGGTTGGATTTGATATATTTGCGCCTCAAATTATAGGAGTTGATATGGCAAAACAACAATCATTTTCGGATAAGTTAAAAAAGAAGAAAAAAAGTGATTTTATTACTGTAAAGTTCATTAAATCGATGAAAACAGCAGGTGGAAATTATAAATTCAATGAAAAGTTCGTTCAAATCGAGGATTTGAATAAAATTGCTGATGTAAAGTAGAACTGTATATATTAATTAAGTAATAGATTTGACGCGATGGGTATTCTATCGCGTTTTTTATTCTCGGAATAATTAAGATGGAATAAATAAATCCATTGTCCAACGTCCTTCTAGTTCAAGCAGCTTTTTCTTTACATCGAGACCCCCTCCATAGCCAGTAAGACTCCCATCAGCACCAATAACTCGATGACAAGGAATAATAACCGGGATTGGGTTTGCACCATTTGCCGCTGCGACGGCTCGCATCTTATTCTTATCTCCCAAACGGACTGCTAATTCACCGTAACTTATAGTTTCTCCATAAGGAATTTTTGTTAATTCATCCCATACTTTTTTCTGAAAATCTGTACCGATAATTTCTAGAGATAATTCAAACTCTCTTCTTTCTCTGTTAAAGTATTCTTTTAACTGACGGAAAATCTTTTTCATACTTTGTTCTTCCGGTGCGACCTGTGTTGCTCTGGTAAGAGTATCTGATTCCGGTTTTTTGTTTATTAGAATTTCCCGAATTCCTTTTTCAGAAACAATAACATCGAGCGTGATTCCATTAATTATATCTGAAGCATAATATATCTGATTTGTCATTATTGTTTTGGGTAGATAAAAAAAGGGAAGAAACAATAACGGATTTCTTCCCTTGAAAAATAAAAATTTTTATTTAAGCAGCAATTACCTGGATTGAAGGATTAACGTCTCTTCTCAATAATCCCTCGATTGCTATCAGCGTCCCAGAGATTGAACTTGGACAACTTCCGCAAGCACCCTGATATCTTATTTTTACAGTGAAGCCATCAATTCCTAAAACCTGCAAACCACCGCCATCACCTGCAAGCGCTGGTCGTACTTTTTGATCAAGCAGATAATTAATTCTTTTTAGCAGCTCGTTCTCTTCCTCGGCAGTTGGTGCTTTTACTGTTTCTGCAGGTATCAAATTCGCATCAAATGCTTTTAAGAATTCAATGAATGGTCTCTGAATTTGTCCCCAATTAGATTCAGGTGATTTTTCAATAGTTACAAACTTATCCATATAGAAAACTGAAACAACTCCATCTAGCTGAAAAATTCCAGAAGCAAACGGATCATCTTTAGCTGATTCCTTATCATGATATTGCCGCGTTTCGTAATTAAGTAGTTTTTGGTTTAATATAAACTTTAATGCATGCGGGTTTGGCGTTAAGTCAACATCTTCTACCATTAACATAGTAACCTCATTTTTTTATTTTAAACTTAATCTAACCTGAGGTCACCTTCAAGTTAAATCAGAGTCAACCATTGTCTGTGTGACGACACTAAAATGAGTTTTTAGAAAAATTAGCTTAATTTTGATCACTATTTTCAAACGATAATTTTAAATCTATGTCTGATAAAAAAAGTATTCTCATCGTATTTACCGGCGGCACTTTTTCGATGAAGATTGATAAAAAGAAGTCAGGTGGTGCCGTGCCAAAATATTCCGGAGCGGAACTTCTGAAAAAGATTCCGGAAGCCAAGAAGATCGCAGATATTTCTTTTTATGATTTCGGGAAATATCCTGGTCCTCATGTTACTCCTGAAATTATGATGGAATTATCAAAGCAATTGAGGAAACGGCTTACTGATAAAAAATATGATGGGATAATAATAACACATGGAACAGATACTCTTGAAGAAACTGCTTACCTAATTGATCTAACAATCAAAACAGAAATACCAATTGTATTCACAGGCTCGATGAGGAATAGTTCGGAACAAAATTGGGATGGACCGAAAAATTTGATTGATTCATTACTTGTTTGTCTGAGTAAAAATTCAAGAGAAATGGGAACACTCGTTTGCATGAATGGTGAAGTGAATGCTGCAAGTGAAGTAACTAAAATTTTTTCAAATGAGTTTGAAACTTTTCAAAGTCTGGATTTTGGTACACTCGGTTTTGTTGAGAAAGGAAGAGTGATTTACAATCGTTTACCAAGATTTCTCGAAACAATTAATACAAATAAAATTAATACAAACGTTGATCTGCTTACGGTTTATGCAGGAATGGATGAAAAGTTTTTCAGACATTCTGCTGATTCTGATGCGGATGGACTAGTCATTGAAGCTTTAGGAGTTGGAAATGTTCCGCCTGCTGCATTTAAAGGAATTGAATATGTTATAAAAAAAAACATTCCGGTTGTGCTGGTATCAAGATGTCCAGCCGGAGAAACAGATTACATTTACAGTTATCCCGGGGCAGGAAGACACTTACATGATCTCGGTGTGATATTTACTGATTACCTGAACGGTCAGAAAGCGAGAATCAAGCTGATGCTTGCTTTAGCTAAAACCAGTGATAGAAAAATCCTGAAGAAAATTTTTGAGGGCGAGATCAGGGAGATTTAGATATCCAATGATTTAGCCCTTTGAAATCAACATTTCCAGATCAACTTTGTGGACGTGGTCTATTTCTTTTCCAAGAAACAATTCGGCAACTTCTTTAAACTTTGCAGGAATATCACTTACGTAATATTCCTGCACTCCTGTTTTCTTTGAATCAGAAAGTAAATCAAGTTTTTCAAGTTCTGATTTAATTACTTCAGAAGAAGCGATGCCCGAATCAATCAAAGTAACTTTGCTGCCGATAACTTTCCGGATGACTTCAGATAATATTGGATAATGCGTACAACCAAGAACTAACGTATCGATTTTCTCTTCGCGTAGTTCTTTCAAATATTCCTCAGCAACTTCGTACGTTGCTTTGTGATTTATCCAGCCTTCTTCTGCAAGTGGTACAAATAGCGGACAAGGTTTTTCAATAACCTGTGCAGAACTATTTATCTTTTTAATTTCTTTTGAATAAGCAAGGTTGCTGACAGTTGCTCTTGTTCCGATCACTCCGATTTTTTTACTTTGACTTTTCTTTAACGCCAGTCTCGAACCGGGTTCAATCATACCGATAATAGGAATGTCGAACTTTTTTTTCAGATCTGGAATTGCTATTGATGAAGCTGTATTGCAAGCGACCACAAGTGCTTTAATATTTTTTTGCAGCAGGAATTTTGTGTCCTGGATTGAATATTCGATCACCGTTGAATTTGACTTTGAACCATAAGGAACACGCGCAGTATCACCGAAATAAATTATACTTTCGTTTGGCAGAGTTGAGGAAAGCCTTTTAACAACTGTTAGTCCGCCAATACCTGAGTCAAAGACACCGATCGGGCTTCGTTTCACTTCGCCCTGATGATTCGGGTTTTGTTTCACTTCGCCCTGACGGATTGGTTTTTGTTTGTCTGTTTGGTTCAAAATAATCCTTATAATAATTTATCAATTGAAGAAGCAATTTCATTTTTTACAAACTCGTAATCGTTGGGGGAAATTTTTTTTCCATTTCTATCAAGCACATAAAATGCATCCACAATCTCGTCTCCCTGTGTAGAAATTTTTGCGAAGAAAATGTTCAAACCGAGTTCATTCATTTTGCTGGTAACATGATACAGAAACCCTAATCTGTCAGGTGAATGAACATCAATGATGGTGTATCTTTCGTGATTTTCAAAAGCGACTTTTACATTACCTTTTTTCTTGAAAAGCTTACTTTCAATTCTCCACCATTTTGATTTTAAAGAAGCCACTTCTTTTCCAAGCTGCAAAAGTCCGCGTACTGCAAGGTTCATATCTTCTTCTATTTTTTGAAATCGCGTTTTTTCAAGTTTATTATGCGAACTGAAGTCGGTTACGTTGAAAGTATCAATTACAATTCCGTCTTTACGAGTAAATATTTTTGCATCGTGAATGTTAATGTCATTAATCGCCAGCACTCCACAAAGTTTTGAAAGCAGTGAAGGAAAATCTTTTGTGATGACTGTTATTCCGGTGTAACCGTTTGACTCAGAAAATATAACAGAAACTACTGAACCTTTTTCAATTTCCTCAATGTGTCTGGCGATTTCTTCGGCACCAAAATGATGAGTGTATGCTAAATCGTCGATTGAATCTATATGCTGTTGAACGTCTTCTTCGGAGATATTGGGAGAAAATTTGCTAATCTCTTTTGGAACAGCAAAGGTAGTAGAGTACAATAGTTCTTCACCTGAAATTTTTTCTTCAAGCATTGCACGGGTTTTCCGGTAAAGTTCTGCAAGAAGTTCATTCTTCCAGCTTGTCCATACAACGGGATTAACAGCAGACAAATCAGCATAAGTTAAAAGATAAAGTTGTTCAAGCTCTTCAATAGATTTAAATCTTGAGGTAAAGTTATTCAGGGTTTCGGGATCATTTAAATTTCTTCTGAATGCAGTTTGTTCCATTACAAGATGATTCATCACTAATGAAGAAACAATACTTATTTCTTCGTCACCATATCCCATTCGGTACATTATTGAAGCAGCAAGTTCAGCCCCTAGAATTTCGTGTCCGCTTATATTTATTGGCTTTGCAATATCGTGAAGAAGTAATCCGAGGAAAAGTTTTTCTTTGTCTTTAAGCTTATTAAAAATTTTTCCTAAGTGTGAATTTTCATTAGCAAGATTTTCTACATTTTGGATTGCAATAAGCGTGTGTTCATCGGCAGTGTAAGTATGATAAACTCCATGCTGGAGAAATCCATTAAGGTCTTTGAACTCGGGCATAAATGCACCAAGTGCACCGAGTTCATTCATTATGTAAAGTGTTTGCCCCACATTATTCGGCAGTCTTAATATTTCTCTGAAGAACACAGAAGATTCACTCTCCTGAATATGATGTCTGTCAGTAGCCTCAAACTTGTCAACAATGTATGAGCGAAGTTCTTCATCAAATCTGGCTGAATGCAAACCGCGATAATAAAATACACGCAGGATATCTGACATACTTAACGGCGTATTATTCCGCATTGAAATCACTTTACCTTTAATAATAAAATCATCATCAAGATTTATTGATAACGAGGCTGGCAATGAGGCTACCACAGCATCATCGTGTAGTTTTTTTGTAATCGATTTGGAAAAACGGTTAAGTATCACTGCGGCATTAAAATATATCCGCATAAAATCTATCAGGGATTCTTCCTCAAATCCAAAAATTTTTGCAATCCTGATTTGTTCGCTGAACTCAAACCGGTCATGCTTTTGCTTTGCTTCAAGGTGCATGAGGTTTCTGACAGAAAGAATCATTTTATAACTGCTAAGCACACGATTGCATTCATCAATTGAAGAAGCTTTTTCATTTTTCAGAATATTCAGGAAGGTTTCAATCTGTGTCGCTTCCTGCTGTTTATTTATCAATTCTTTGTTTGCGAAAATATAAATCCATTCCACCAATTGTAAATCTCTTAATCCGCCGGCTGAATATTTTAGATTTGGTTCCAGCATTTTTGGTGATGAACCATACTTTTTATATCGCTCTTCTGAATCTTCGATCAATCTGTTAATCAAGTCTGCTTTCATTTCCTCATTGATTGAATTGAGCAGAGTTTCATTCCAGAGGTGATAAACTTTTTCTGAGCCCAACAAGTATCGGGTTTCAAAAAATTGTGTGAACGTATGAAGATCTGACAGCATATATTTCCGGATGTCGGATAAATCTCTGACTGTATGAGAAACTTCCAATCCGTTATCCCAGAATTTTGTTACCAGCTCAGAAATGTCCTTCGCATTTTCTTCAACTGATTCTGAAATAAAAATTATATCAATGTCTGAATAAGGAGAAAACTCACGGCGGCTGAAACTTCCTGCTGAAGCAAGGGCGAAGTGATATTTTTTTGTTCCTGTCACAGCACGGATAAATTCCTCAATCATCAGGCTGTATTCTTTGCTGAACCTCAATGCATCTGCTTGTTTTGCATGAGCTGCAAAAAGAAGGTCACGTCGTTCCCTGAATATTTTTTTTATATCCGAATCCAAAATATTAATCCTGTAAAATCCTGAATCATTTATTTGAGACTTCTGAATTATTATGAATGTGTTACTCTTTTTAATTTAAAAACCAGATATTTCACTCCTGCCTTGCCGGCAGGCAGGTCGTTCAATATGACAAATTATAATTTTTCAGAAGTCTCTATTTATTAAACAGATCACTGAAATACTCAGCTTCAATCATTGATGAAATGCCACCTCTTACATTGAACTCGGCAGTTATCAGCATATATCGCGGCTTGCAAACATTTACAAGGTCATCCAAAATTTTGTTCGTGGCACTTTCAAAAAACAAACCGTCGTTCCGGTATGAGTTGAAATAAATTTTTAATGATTTTAATTCGATACAGAGTTTATCAGGAACGTATTCAACAGTGATCGTTGCAAAATCAGGCTGACCTGTTTTTGGACAAAGCGAAGTGAATTCCGGTGCAGTGTGAATTATTGTATAATCACGATCCGGGAATTCGTTTTTAAATGTTTCAATAATTTTTCTTTTCTGATTGATATATTTTATTGTTTTCATAAATCTCTCAAAAGTTATTAATCATTTGTAAATAGGTTTAGTTTTATACTTTATTGGATCTTCAACTCCGGCCATCTGAAATCCTCTGAGACGAAGAGCGCAGCTATCACAAACTCCGCAAGCAATATCTTCGTTTTGATAACAACTCCATGTTAAATGCAGTGGTGCATTTAATTTAATTCCTTTTTTTATTATTTCAGCTTTTGAAAGATGAATAACAGGTGTTTCAATTTTAATTTTTGTTTCGGGTTTTGTCCCAAGATCAATCATCTTTTCAAATGCAGAAAAGAATTCAGGTCTGCAATCAGGATAGCCGGAAGAATCTTCATATACAGCACCGATAAAAACAGCTTTTGCATTCAGCACTTCTGCCCAGCTAACACAAGCCGAAAGAATATTTGCATTCCTGAATGGAACGTATGAAGTTGGTACTTCCTTGTTGCTGAGATTCGCATTTGATACCGAAATATCTTTATCCGTTAATGATGAACCACCGATTTTTGAAAGATGAGGATAATCAATGACCAATCTTTCATTGATTTTATAAAAATCGGCAATGTCGTTGAAAGCTTTCAGTTCCCGATTTTCGGTTCGCTGACCATAATTAATATGCGCAAATGCAAGTTGATATTTTTCATCTGCAATTGCAGCAGTCACACAACTATCCATTCCTCCGCTGACGGCGACAACAGCAAGTTCTTTTACATCAATATTCATAATTTCAATAAATTGATGTTTAAAATACTAAATTGGAAAGTGAGTTTACAGGTCTGTTTTAATGGAATTAATTATCTTTTTGAAAAAAATACAGAGATAATTAAGAAACTGATTTTGAAGGTAATGAGAAAAATTAATGATGAACCATGAACAATAGAAGGGACAATCATTCAATACATAATACAATCATACATCTCATACAATCAGACGCTTGTAGTTGTATGTTTGTATGGATGTATGATAAATTTCGCATCATATATAAATAATTTTTCAAAAGGAATATGTAATGCGTAAAAAAGTCATAGCCGGTAATTGGAAAATGAATATGGACATGCATCAATCACAAAAATTGGTGTCTGAAATAATTAATGGATTGGGAAAAGATAACCGGGCAGAAGTTATAATTTGTCCGCCTTTTACATCGTTGAGTGAAGTTAGTTCATTGTTGAAAGGAACACAGATAAAACTTGGTGCACAAAATATGTTTTACGAAGAAAGCGGAGCTTTTACCGGAGAAATATCTGCTGATATGCTGAAGTCTGTTGATTGTGAATTTGTAATTATCGGTCACTCAGAACGAAGAGTAATTTTTAATGAATCAGATGAACTGATAAACAAAAAAATAAAAACAGCGCTGACAAAAGGATTGAAACCAATTTTCTGCATTGGAGAGCTTCTCGGGCAAAGAGAAAAAAACGAAACAATGAAAGTTGTTACACAACAGATTGAAAAAGGATTGGAAGGAATTTCTTCTGAACAAATGAAAAATATTATTATTGCTTACGAACCTGTCTGGGCAATTGGGACAGGTAAAACTGCAACACCACAACAGGCACAGGAAGTTCATTCGTTCATTCGCGACTTAATCGCAAAAAAATTCTCGACGTCGGTTGCAGAAAATTTAATCATCCAGTACGGCGGAAGTGTAAAATCAGAAAATTCTGGAGAACTTCTCTCACAAAAAGATATTGACGGTGCACTCGTTGGTGGAGCTTGTCTGAAAGCAGATTCGTTTCTCGGGATTATTGTTTCTGCGTAATAAACTCTATCGGAAAGATCGGACTGATAAAGAAAAGATATGTGCTTAAACGCAATACTCAATTAATTCTTTCAGTTTAAAACAATACCATCAAACAATTTTCTTTCCTTTTGATTTATGAGTACTTAAATTCTCATCTTTCTTGCTTGACGATTTTTCCTCACTGTTAATTTTATTGATTGTGAATAATTTACAGGTATTCAACTCTTTGTAGATTGGTTAAGAGATAATAGTAAGCTCAACACGTATTTTGACTACTTAGAAATTTATGATAATTATGGCAGCTAACAGTTTACAAATCAAGTGGAGTTTAAACTAATCAACTGGTCACTTAAAAGTTTACTTGTTCGAATAAGATCATACCATAAAAGTGTGCTGGACAAGAACAAACGAAAATAAAACTGCCAACCCATACAATGGCAGTTATATTTTAAAATGTAGAGGCTGTCTCAAAAGTCCAAAAATGTCAACCTGAGTCCTTCGATAAACTCAGGGCAAGCGCTGTCGAAGACTGACAATTTGGATTAAAAACACTCTTCGACAATCTCAGGGTAACAGAAATAATTAGTTATGAGACAGCCTCTACAAAGACTGAGTCTTTTTATTTTTTTATTCCCGCAGCTTCCTCAAGCATTTCGGTTGTAACAGATTTTGGTCTTTCCAGAGGATAACCGAGTCCGCGATCCCAGATAATATTTGCAACAACACCAAGCGATCTCCCTACAGCAAAAAGAACGGTGTAGAAATCATATTCTTTTAATCCATAATACCACTGGATTACACCGGATTGTGCATCAACATTTGGCCATGGATTTTTTGCTTTGCCCTGTTCAAGTAATATTGGTGGCACAACTTTGAAAAGCAGATCAACATACTTAAACAAAAGATCATTGGGTAAATGTTTTAAACAAAACTCTCTTTGAGCCATGTAACGTGGATCGGTTTTTCTTAAAACTGCATGTCCAAATCCGGGAATAACCTGTCCGCTTTTAAGTGTTTCCAGAACGAAATTTTTCATTTCTTCTTCAGTAGGAACTTTTTCGCCCAGCTTTATATGAAGCTCATGCAGCCACCTCAAAACTTCCTGGTTTGCAAGTCCGTGTAATGGACCGGCGAGACCATTAGTCATTGCAGATATTGAATAATAAATATCTGAAAGAGCGCTCGCCACGAGATGACCTGTATGAGCACTAACGTTTCCGCTTTCATGATCGCTGTGTAAAATGAAATACATTCTGGCAACATCATCATAAGGTTTTGGTATTCCCATCATGTGAGCAAAGTTTGCTCCAAAATCCAGCTTTGGATCGGATTCAATTATCTTCCCGCCTTTGTATTTTATCCTGTAAATGAATGCAGCGATTTCAGGAAGTTTTGCCAGAAGATTCAAACCATCTTCATAAGTAGGATTCCAATAATCATTTTTCTTTAGTATTCCAGAATTGTAATCTCTGACAAAAACAGATTCACGCTGCATAGACAGAATTGCAGTTGAAAACATTACCATAGGATGAGAATCATGCGGCATTGCTTTCAGAATATCGAAAACATAAGTCGGCACAATTTTACGACGACTAAATTCCATCGTAACTTCCTTAATATCATCCTGTGTTGGAATCTCGCCGGTTAATAAGAAGAAATAAAATCCTTCCACAAAAGGCATTTCTCCGCCGGGAACTTTGGGAAGTTTCTCCATCACTTCCGGAATTGTCAATCCTCTGAATCGGATCCCTTCAAAAGGATCGAGATAAGAGATATCTGTGACAAGACTTTTAATATCGCGCGCTCCTCCTATAACCTGACCAATATCTACTTCATCTACTTTCACGTTTCCGAATTCTTTGATTAAACGTGCAGTACGCGGTCTCCACTCCTCAATTTTTTTTCTTAGTTTTTCTTTTAGTTCAGACATTTTTCCTCCACTGATTTTAGTTATAATTCAATTAATAATGGGTAAGCATTTTTGATTGTTCGTATTCCCACTGATATAAAAAATTTATCAGCAGGTGTAGAGCTGATGGCAAGATGCAATGTGTTTGAAAGATACTCCAATTGCCCCTCTTGATTAAAACGAATAATTTACTTTTTTAATATATCAATAGTTTGTGCCATTAATCAAATATTATCTTATAGAAATTTTCAGCAGCGAACACTTTTTTTGTTGGAAATTTTTTCAGGATAGAATTGCCCATCCAGCTAATTGCTTCATTATCTCCATGAATTAAAACTATTTTGTCAGGATTCAGGGTTGAAACCAATTCCAATAATTCTTCCCGTTTTGAATGAGCTGAAAGACGGAAGTTTTTAATTTCACACTTCACTTCCGTTTTTGAATCGCGATCGGTAAGTTGAATTTTATCTCCACGTTTTGCGTTTGCTATTTTGCTGCCGGGAGTTGACGGATCCATGTATCCAACTGTAAATATTGCCGAATCTTTTTTATGCAGCCAGATTTTTGCGAGCGTAAATGAATTGGTTGACTCTATTATCATTCCGCTTGAAGCCAGAACAATACACGGAAATTTGAATAGCTGTTCAACATCATCCAACTCAAATAAATTTTTTTGAGGAATATCAGACAGAACCAAATCAATTTCTTTTCTATTGACTAAATACCTGTTGTAATCATAAATCCTGTTAATCTTGTTTCCGATTCCGCCGGTGAAAATATCCACACTTGTAATTTTATTTTTTTTCATTTGAAGCCAGATAATCGCAAGTATCTCCTGTAATTTTCCCAAAGCAAAAACGGGGATGAGAACGGAACCTCCGTTATTAATTACTTTATTAATTGAAGATGCGAATCTTTCAACTTCTATATTCCAGTTATTGATAACAGATGAATCAGTTGCGCCATAAGTCGTTTCGGTTAAAAGTATATCAATTTTTTCATCGGGTAGTTTTGCACCAGCAAGTAGAGATTGGGCGGAAAGATTTATATCGCCGGTAAAAAATAATTTTTTATTATCGAATCGCAGTAAGATTCCTGCTGAACCAATAATATGTCCGGCATCAAAAAATTCACCTTCAACAACCTGAGCGCTTGTCAACGAATTAAGAATAAATTTTTCATTGTAAGATTTATAGTTTATGGATTTGATCAGAAGATCAACTTCATCACGTGTATAAATTTCAAAATCCTTTTCATTCACCTGTCTTTTTAATATTGAAATTGCATTGTGCAATGTTAACTCAGCAACAGCACGTGTTTGAGGAGTTGTGATAATTTTCAGATGAGGGAATTTTTTAATGAGAAAAGGAAGTGCATTTAAATGATCCTGGTGTGCGTGTGAAATTAAAACATAGTCGGTTGGTCTGTTATCGAGTAAATCAAATTTTGGGAGAGAATCCAATCCGGTTTTTTGAGGATGCATTCCACACTCGAGGATAATTCCAAGTCCGTTGATGTTCAGATAGTAACAGTTTGCACCGATTTCACCGGCACCACCGAGTGATACAAATTCGATCATTAAGTCAGTATAAAATTATGATGAGCAAATCTAAAGAAAAGTGTAAAAAGAATATTGTCGTAGAGGCTGTCTCAAAAGTCCTATAATGTCAAGCCGAGCGTATCGAAGACTGACAATTTGGATTAAAATCACCCTTCGACAAACTCAGGTGCGTACATACATTGGATTGTAAGCAAAGATGACATCTTTCAGTAGGCTTTCCAAATCGGTAAAAGATGTCATCTTTTACACACTTTCTCTCATTAATCTTCAATCATATAATTATCATTAAAGATATTTCTTTTCATTTCAATATGATACTTAATGAATTTATCTTGCCCACCAAACCATTCTAATAATTCATCTCTATTAAGACTTGTTTTATTATTTCCACACAAAACATTGTATGAACTAAATTTGAACTGGGTCAAGTCTTTGGTTATACCGTGATGAACCGGATTCGCGTGGATATAGTAAACAGCCGAATAAAAGTATTTCTCATCCTCAATAATTTTTCTCTTAAATCCTCTTTGAAATAAATTTCCTTTCCTCTTTTCCTGAATGTTAATCGACATAGATTATGAAATAAAAAACTTCCTGAAGCTTTCACTAACTATATTCGGGACATCAGTTTTTACACTTCCGAGAATATGGAAATGGTTTGGTAGTAAACAGTATGCAAATGTATCGATACAATCAGATAAATATTTATCGTATTGCCTAAGAAAATAGGAATAGTTTTCCTCTTTAAAGAATATGCTCTCTTTACCATTACCCCGATTGTAAAAATTATAGAGTTTGTTTTTATATAATGGAATATAATAATCTACTTTTTTCATCTCGTTTAACTTAAAGATGACATCTTTCGGAAAAGATGTCATCTTTTGTAATTATTCAAACTACTGAACCTTCACTTTCACACCTTCCGAATGACTTGAAAACTCAGGTGCATACATACACTGGATTGTTGTAATACCGTTTGAGAAATCTCCTTTGTGAGTAACTCGCAATGGATACTCAAATACATAAGTTCCTTTCGGCAGCCAATCCATAAAGAAATTTGTTGCAACGTCACGAGTGTTTTCGTAATAATATAAACCATCCTGATATTTGTGTTGAGAGAGAACATTTATCGGTTCAAATCCAGCAGCTCTCATATCTTTCAGATGAACAAATTCCATATCACGGTCAACACGGATCTCAATTCTAACTTTTACCAGATCTCCCGGCTTCAACTTTGTGTTTTCATCAACCGGAGTGATTTTCTTTCCTGTTGGAGAATCCAGTTCCAAAAATAATTTCTTATTTATCTTCAGTGGAGTTTCAGCAAAAGTAATTTTATCAAGCTGTTCATAATACTGCCAGTACAAAGAACCCCACGCAACAACATTATTATTATTTGTTACAGTCACTTCTCCCATTTCAGGTTTTATCTCTTCACCCTTCCAGGAGGTTTTGAAATATCCCGTTCCAGCTTCAATATGAATTTCAGGATTGTTGAGAAGATCAAGCTTCTGTCCGCCGATTTTTATGTCAGGCATTTTTGTATCAGACAACCAATCACTTCCTCTTAACAAAAGTGCATAGCAAGCTTCTGCAGTTGCTTTGGTTGTTTTCCAATCCTGAACCTGTTTTTGTTTAAGCAGCCAGACTTTCATATCATCAACTGACTTCTGATCTTTTGTAATCTCATCAACTGCTTCAATTAACAACGACTGAGTTTCAATCGGTGCCTGATACCAGTACCATCCCCATTCTTCTTTAAAATACATTCCCATTTCATCATTGAATACAGCATTCTCAATAATCGATTTGATAATTGCTTTTGCAGTCTTTGCATCATACATTCTGTAAAGAGCGAGTGCAATCATTCCCTGCATATATTTATTATTAGTCAGCCAATATTTTTGTGCCTGACCTTTCCAGTAATCAAATGCTTCTTTGTATTTATCATCGACAGGAATATCAAGATAGTAACTTCGTCCATAAAGATAATGTGCCTGGATGTAACTGATATTTTTATGCTCAAGAATTCCGTGCTTCTTTATCCATTCATAATCTTCATACATTCTTGCATCTGTGTAAACAACTGCTTTACGAAGCATTTCCCACGTTGTAGGATTTTCACGAATATCTTTTATTCCAAGTCTTTCCAGATGACCCATTCCAACAACAATATATTGAGTGATGAAACGGTTTTCAGGAAGTCCCGGGAACCAAGGCCAGCCGCCGTTTGAATATTGCATCTCCTGAATTTTCTTTTCAGCACGAGCCATTTCATCAGCCATCTTTACAAGATCAAACAGAAGTCCAACTCTTCTTTTTCTTTCACTTTCATCCTGAGCATCGAGCACCCACGGAGTTTCTTCAAGCAATGCAGATTTTAATTCCTGATTCTTTTCAAGATTTGAAAGAAGAGCTTCTTTATCAACTTCTTTCCAGCTATCAAAAACTTTTTTGATTTTCGGACTTGAGTTTGCAATATGAGTTGCAATACTGTTTGCATAAAATCTGTTAAACACCTGCTCAATACATTCGAACGGATATTCCATCATATACGGCAATGCCTGGATTGCATACCACGCTGGATTTGCAGTGAACTCAAGGGTAAGATTATAATTCTGCAAAGTTGTTGAATTATTTTCCATTAATTTTTTCAGAATGAAAGTTTTTGTTTGATTTCCTCTGACAGGAAGAGGAAGTGTCTCTGTTACAAGCATTCTGTTTAAAAGAATTGGAAGAGCATTTTCTTCACCATCGGAATGTTTGTCTGACTTTGCAATTACTCTGTAAACAATCGCTTCAACTTTTCCGAGAGGAACTTTTAATCTCCAGTTTAATCCTTCGCTCATTCCTTTTTCTGCCGAGAATAATTTTACATTATCAGAATTTTCAAAAAGTGCATCAACTGGTTTCATTGTAAATGCATCAAACAACTGCAATGTTGCTGAACCTGAAATTGAACTGTCGGAAAGATTGCTGACTTTTGCTGTGAAATAAATTTCATCTCCTTCTCTTAAAAATCTCGGAGGATTCGGCATTATCATCAAGTCTTTCAGAGTTACAGCTTCATTGTAAACAATCGCACTCTTCAAATCTTTTGTGAGAGCGAAGCCCATAAATTTCCAGCGAGTCAATGCTTCAGGGACTGTGAATGAAATTATTATTTCGCCTTTTTCATTTGTTCTTAATTCAGGATAGAAGAAAGCTGTTTCATTCAGATTTTTTCTGATAGAAACTCCCTCCATTTGCTTTTCACCTGATTCGGACGGCGGTACTCCGGGCAGTTTTTCTCCATTCATTTTTTCTTTTCCAGCTGAATCCTTTTCTTCAACGATACCACTTTGACTTTCACTGTATAAAGAAAGTTCATCACTTATCGCAGATTTGTTGGTAACCATATCCATTCTTCCTTCACGGTAACCATATCCATATCCAAATCCATAAAAATAAAATCCGAAGTTGTTGATGTATGGATAATAGATGGAATGTCTGTAATAGTAATCGTTCCAACCTTCATTATAAAAAGATGAACTTACACTTTGAAAATTATTATCTGCTGTCCAGTTATATCTTGAATAGTAATAAGGATAAACATTAAAGCCCCAATAATTTGCTGCAAACACATCGAGAGAAGCATCATACATTGAAGCAAGAAGTTCAGCTGCAACTGCATCACCATTTGGTCCGGAGATTTTCAGTTTCCATTCTTCACTTGAACCTGGAAGAAGTTTGCTTCTGAAAGTTTCGAAATAAATTTTTAATTGCTTATTTGTCCATGGGACCGAAATTATTTTTGTAATAATATATGGTTCATTATTAATAATGGCTGAAATATGAGCCACAATATTTCCGCGATACTCTTCTTTAATCGGTATTTCTATTTTCTTCTGCTCATTATCAAGCTCAATCCATTCTTTCCTGATTATCTTTCCATCGTACTCTAATTCGAAAAGTGCTTTCACATCTTTTTCAATTGAACCGAGATAAAGAGTTACAGTTTCACCGGGCTCATAACTATTGGCCCCCTCTAAATCTCCCCCAAAGGGGGAGACTTTAGTTAAATGAACCCATATACTTTCATTTAATGGAGTTTTGTCGGATTCAGGATCAAACAGAGTAAAATATTTTTCGAGTTCAACCGGAGTTCCGTTTTTGTCTTTTGTTTTCAGAAACAGGACATACTTGCCCGGCTGCCATTCAGTTTGGTTTTTGAAAGAAATAAATGAACTGTCAACAGTTGTGAAACTTGTTGTAAATTCTTTTCTTTCCTTTTCCCAGTTGAAGTATTCATTCTCTTCATTATAAATATCGTGTGAGAAAGTTTTATAAAATTCTTCTTTCGTCATTAAGAATTTATCCGGTTTTGCCCAAAGTCTGTTTCTGAAAATTCTGTCAGGATTTTTCAAACGATAAACTTCAATCGATATTTGTGCAGGCTCAAACAAGCCGTTTAGATTTGTAGTTGAAACCTGATATTTATCAATATTATATGAGTTGATTATTTCAGGAATATCAACGTTTGCAACTAATGCTACATAACCTGCACTCACATAAGTCTGAGCAGAATGAGTTTCTCCTGTTACGTCAATTACATCAGCATAAACAGTGTAGCTGAAAACCGGTTTTGTTTCTTTCGGTATTGAAAGATCAGGAACCAGATCAAACTCAACTTTGAATTTTCCTTCCTTATCTGTTGTTGTAACTCCATTTGTAATTTCCATTTCACTGTATCTTCCCCAGAACCAGTTGTAATACCATCGCCATCTGAAATCGTAATATGGAAAATAAACTGTACGAACAACTCTGAATTTCACATCAACATCATTCAGGTTTGCACCGGAATATGTTTTCGCAAATCCGTCAACTGTAACTTTATCATTTAAAGAATAGCTTCCCTTTATTGGATCAAACTTTACTTCAAACTTTGGTCGTTTGTATTCTTCAACTCTGAACGATTGTGAACCATTTTCATTTGAGATCATATACTGTCCGCCGATTTTTCCAACAGGAATCGTAAACTTTCCATTAAAAGTTCCATATTCGTTTGTTGTGAAAGTTGCTTCAGTGATTTTCTGATAATTCGCATCGAAAAAAGTAACAGTTGTGGTTTGGTTTGTAACAACCTTGTGATCTTTTTTGTCATCGGTATTTATCATCAAACCTTTGAAATAAACAATTTGTCCGGGACGGTAAATCGCTCTGTCGAGATAAAAGAAAGTTGTGTTTCGTTTTTCGGTTCTTTCCTGGTAAGAATAGGAATAGAAATTCTGCGATTCGAATTTATCCTTTCCATTTATGAATACAACTTTGTAAGTGTTGTACTGATTATCATCTTTTTTGAATTCGAATCCACCATCTCCATCAGTCTTTCCCGTTTTCAGTTTGAAAAACTGATACTCTCTTGCATCCTGCACATATTTTTGTCCATAGACTTCAACTTTAATATTTGAAAACGGATTGCCGGATTTTCTATCAAGTGCATAAAACACAACTTTGTTTTCGTCTGTATCTTTCCTGATGTAACTGATATTTGTAATCCAGATTTTGCTGTAACCAACTGCATTTTTTATATAAGAAAATTCAGGATCGGTTCCGACGAGAATAAGATATTGTCCGACCGATAAAGCAGGCATTTTTATTTCAACACTGTGTGACTGAAAATCTTTATCATCCGGCAGATTGACGTACCAATCCTGAATAGATTTCTGAGATGCATATCGTTGATAAAGTTTTTGCGCGTCAAGTTTATTTTTTGTTGGATCTAATGATTCATTCCACGGAATTATGCGAATAAATATTTTGTTTACATTTTTATAAGTCACCAAACCAAGAAATGTCTGATCAGGAAGATTTCCGTTTTCAGTTTGAACACTCAAACTTTTTTGCAATATCGTATTCTGAAGCCATCTGCATTCCTCTGCACCAAAAGTATCAGGAAATTTTTCAATCGTAGAATTACAAATTTCAAGAGCTTTCTTTATTTCCCATTTGTAATTATCTGAACCATTCGGATCATACTTCATTCCTTCGCTGTAATGATATTGTGCAATGTTAAATGAAATGAGAGATGAATACGGCACTTGCTGATTTCGTTTCTCCATTTTTAGCAAAGCATTCAGATACAAGCTGTCTTTCTGAGCATTTACACTTTCACTTCTCACAAAATTCAATCTTGCAAGATCAACATCTATCAAAGCATCTTTTTCTTTATCATCAAGATGAAGGGCAATTAATTTTTGGTAAAGCTGAATAGCATAAAATTTTAGTGAGAGAGAATCTTTTGTGGAATATTTTATTTCGACAAAATTATCTGCGGGAGAAAAATCATCTTCACTCTTCAATTCAAATTTGTAAACTGGCTGCGTAACTGATGCTTCATCATTCACAAAAAATGCAAGTGCCTGATGAGCAAGAAGATCATACAAAGTCGGACGGAGATAGGAATGTTCCGTTGTTCCGTAAACGAGAATATCTTCAAACTCCTTTATTGGGATTTTCTTAAGCTTGTCGCTTTCTTCAAGTGAAGCGTGAAAATATTTTGTGATTTCTCTGATAAGTCTCGAAAGATCCCAGGTTTGAAAGCCTGCATCGCCGTCAGGCAGGTCTTCATTATCAAAATTTACTGTTTCAGTTCTTTGCTGAAATCTCCAACGGTTATTCTGATAATACTGCCAGTAAATATTTGCAAGAATTGATTCGAGAATTGCATTTGCAGGAAACGAAGCAGAATCAATTTCAGCTTTTACATCGTTAACAATTTTAACGTGACTATCTTCTTCAATGTAGTTGCCGTATTTCAGCTTATAAAAAATTGATTTGATAAATTGCGGCTGGTTGTTGTCTTTTTTTGCTGCTTCATAGATTTCTTCAACAACTACAAGCGCTGAGCGAGTTAAACCCTGCTGTTCAAGTGAATCAACAGTTTTCCACGCAGATTTGTAATCATCTTTGAATTGGTAAACGAATTCATTCTCGTCGGAAGTATCTAAAAAATTCATTTCAGGGATTAAATTTGAAAATGACAAGAAAAGAAATGCTATTGGAAGAACAAGCAGGAGTTTGTAAATCCGGCTTTTGACTGAAATAGATCTGTTTTTCATTGCAGCTACCTTTAATTTTTTCATTTATCTAAACTCTCATTTTAATTACTAATAATACACGAATTGTCATTCTGGCGATCCCGACGAAGTCGGGAGAGTCCAGAATCTGAATATTATTTAGTTATGTCAGATTCCAGACAACCTGCCTACCGGACAGGCAGGGCCGGAATGACAACAACAAACATTAATTTCACCAGAGTTTTACTTTCAGGAAGAAAATACGTTCCCGTCCAAGGCACTCCTTCCGAGAAATTATTTTTTTACTTGTAGAAATTTAATGATAAGAGAAGTGAAATGAGACAGAATTGGCGGGATATTTAATTATTGATTGGGAGCTATAAGCTTTTCAAACATCTCAATCTCAGTTGCAGTAGTAACTTTAAAATTCAGCATTGAGCCTTCAACAATATTAATATCTATTCCAAGCTCTTTAATTAACATCGATTCATCGGTACCGATAAAATTCTTTTCATACGCTTTCTTCATAGCTTTCATAAGATCACCGTATTTAAAAATTTGCGGTGTCTGCACGTAATACATTTCTGATCTGTCAATATACTCACTGACAAGCTGATCGCCTTTCAGCAAAGTATCTCTTGCTTTCAGGCAGACTAGAGCATTACCTTTTTCTTTTGCAGTGTTTATTGCTTTTGTAAGAATTGAATCGGGAAGTAAAGGTCGGGCTGCATCATGAACTAAAATCAAATCATCATTTAGGCGGGCGTAGTCGTCAGACGAAGCCCCCTCAGTTTTGATTGCTTTGAGAGCATTGTAAACCGAATCCTGTCTTTCTTCTCCGCCCTCAACAACCTTTGAGATTTTGGTGAGATTAAATTTCCTTTTTATCTCATTCAGCAAAGGAAAGTATTCTTTTTCGGCCGAGATAATAATTTCGTCAACAAGATTATTCATTTGAAAAACTTCAAGAGTGTAAACAATCAACTCTTTGCCATGAAACTTCAAATACTGTTTCGGAGTTTCGGTTCCGCTTCTCTTTCCTTTCCCGCCAGCAGGAATTACAACAAATACATTCACTCAAGCTCCATAGTTGCATGAATGCATGGCTGCATGTTTTTAAAAGTATTTGTTTTGATTGTAGAATTCATAAAATATTATTTAACCATACAATCATGCATTCATACATACATGCATATACGTATTCAGAGAATTAACATTGCATCGCCATAACTAAGGAAGCGATATTTTTCTTTAAGAGCTTTTTTATACGCTTTCATTATTAAATCGGTGCCAGCAAGAGCACAAACAAGCATTAACAATGTTGATTCAGGAACGTGAAAATTTGTAATAAGTTTTTTTGTGATCTTAAAATCATAAGGTGGGAAAATAAACTTATCTGTCCATCCGCGATTTTGTTTTAAAAATCCATCCGCAGTTGTGCTTGTTTCAAGTGCACGACAGGTACTTGTCCCTACAACAAAAATATTGTGCTTCTGGTGCATTGCGTGGTTTATTATTTCAGCAGTCTTTGCAGGAATTTCGAAGAACTCAGAATCCATTTTATGTTTGGTTAAATCCTCAACTTCAACTGGTCGAAAAGTTCCTAAACCAATATGAAGAACAACAGGAGCAATAATCACGCCTTTCTTATGTGCTTTTTGCAAAAGTTGTTTTGTAAAATGAAGCCCTGCAGTTGGAGCTGCAACCGCACCATCAACTCGTGCAAATACTGTCTGATAATCTTCTTTATCAGATGGTTCAGCTTCTCTTTTGATATAAGGAGGAAGCGGAGTCAATCCGATTTTTTCAACGGCTTTAAAAATATTTCCCGGTTGATTAAACCTGATTGTTCTTCCGCGGGAAGTTGTGTTATCGATTACTTCACACCAGAGTTTGTCATTAAAGTAAATTTTGTTGCCGATTCTTACTTTTCTGGCAGGGTCAACAATTACATCCCAGATGGCTTCTTCAGTATTAAGCTCTCTTAAAAGAAACACCTCAATCTTCGCATTAGTCTTTTCTTTCTTTCCATATAATCTTGCCTGGAACACTCTGGTTTCATTCACTACCAGCACATCGCCTTTAGACATATAATCAACTACATTTGAAAATCTTTCTGAGTTAAGTTCACCGGTTTCTCTGTTTACAACCAAAAGTTTTGATTTGTCTCTCGGTGAAACCGGATATTTTGCAATTTGTGTTTTTGGCAGATTATAACTGAAATCTGATAACTTCATCATTTTTCGTCCTTCGAATTGTTTTTATAATATGCTGTCTTAAACTACTGTCAGTCTGAGCAGTTCATCAAGTTCACTATAAACTTTGTCGAAGACTGACATTTAATAATTTAACTTTTATAAAGTCACACTCTAACTTCGCACAGTGTAACTATAAAATAATATATAAGACACAATCTGATTCGTATTTTACTTCTTCTTCTTTAAAGTCGATTTTTTAAACTTTTGCTCGTTAACAACTGCACGAGCTGCAGCAAGTCTTGCAATCGGAACTCTGAACGGAGAACAACTTACGTAATCAAGTCCGGTTCTGTGACAAAATTCTACTGACGATGGTTCACCGCCGTGTTCACCACAAATTCCAACTTTCAGATCTTTACGTACTGATCTTCCCTTCTTCGTTCCCAATTCAACAAGCAAACCTACACCGGTTTGATCAATTGCTTCAAATGGATCTGTTGGTAAGATATCTTTCTCGACATATAGAGGAAGGAATCTGCCAGCATCATCTCTTGACAATCCAAATGTTGTTTGAGTAAGATCGTTTGTTCCATAGCTGAAGAACTCTGCTCTGCTTGCAATTTCATCTGCGGTTAAAGCAGCTCTTGGAAGTTCAATCATCGTTCCAACCATATAATTTATCTTTTTTCCTTTTTCCTCCATCACTTCTTTTGCAGCTTTTCTCACTATTTCTTCCTGCAAAATAAATTCTTTGATGTGACCAACGAGCGGAATCATAATTTCTGGTTTAACAGGAATTCCTTTCATTGAAACATTGACTGCGGCTTCTATGATTGCTCTTGCCTGCATTTCGGTAATTTCAGGATAAACTACTCCGAGTCTGCATCCTCTGAAACCAAGCATCGGATTAAATTCATGAAGACTCTCGATCTTTTGTTTCAATTTATTTGCATCGATTCCAAGTTCCGAAGCAAGTTCTGCAATTTCTTTTTCGGTGTGAGGAAGAAACTCATGTAATGGCGGATCGAGAGTTCTGATTGTAACCGGTTTGCCTTTCATTACTTCAAATATTCCTTCAAAGTCACTTCGCTGCAACGGAAGAAGTTCAGCAAGCGCAGCTTTTCTTTCTTCAAGAGTATCAGATACAATCATCTTTCTGACTGAAGTAATTCTATCACCGCCAAAAAACATATGTTCAGTTCTGCAAAGACCAATTCCTTCTGCACCAAATGCAATTGCATTTTGTGATTGATCCGGCTGATCTGCATTAGTTCTGACTCTCATTCTTCTTATTTCGTCAGCCCATTTCATCAGGCTTGAGTAAGTCTGGTAAACAGAAGATTCTTTTGGCTGCATTGTTTGAGAGATAAGCACCTGAATTACTTCAGATGGTTTAGTTTCCAGTTTACCTTTAATCACTTCGCCAGTTGAACCATCAATTGAGATAAAATCTCCCTCACGTATTACATCATTCTTTCCTTCAACCCCGATTGTTCTTTCCTTGTAATTTATTTTCAAAGAGCCGCATCCGGCAACACAAACTTTTCCCATTTGTCTTGCAACAAGTGCTGCATGAGAAGTCATTCCACCGCGAGCAGTCAAAATTCCTTCGGAAGCATTCATACCTTTAATATCTTCAGGAGAAGTTTCTATTCTCACGAGAATAACTTTATCACCTTTTGATGCCATTTGCTCTGCGTCCTCAGCACTGAGCGCAACTTTTCCAGAAGCAGCGCCAGGACCAGCATTCAAACCTTTTGCAAGTAATCTTCCACCGGAAATAGCCTTGTTCTTTTCAGTCTGATCAAAAATCGGTCTTAATAATTGATTCAACTGGTTAGGTTCGATTCTGCCGATTGCATCTTCCCTGGAAATTAATTTTTCCTTCACCATATCAACAGCCATTTTAATAGCTGCAAATCCTGTTCTCTTTCCAACACGACATTGAAGCATCCAAAGTTTTCCCTGTTGAATCGTGAACTCAATATCCATCATATCTTTATAATGTTTCTCAAGTATTTTTCTGAAATCATCAAGCTGTTTATAAATTTTCGGATCTTCTTTTTTCAACTCGGAAATCGGATGAGGAGTTCGTGTTCCGGCAACCACATCTTCTCCCTGCGCATTGAATAAATATTCTCCATAAAAAATATTATCACCTGAAGCAGGATCGCGTGTAAACGCAACACCCGTGCCTGAATCTTCTCCCATATTTCCAAAGACCATTGACTGAACGTTAACCGCTGTTCCCCAATCGGCAGGAATATTGTTAAGCTTTCGATAAACGATTGCTCTTTCATTCATCCAAGAACCAAACACAGCACCAACTGCACCCCAAAGCTGATCCATTGGGTTATCAGGAAAATCGTAACCGGTTTTTTCCCTGATTGCTGCTTTGAATTCTTCAACTAATTCTTTTAAATGATCAGCAGTTAAATCAGTATCAAGTTTGAATCCGTGTTTATGTTTTTTCTTATCAAGTATAACTTCAAATGGATCCTCATCGTGTTTGTCAACGGGTTTTAATCCAAGCACAACATCGCCGTACATCTGAACAAATCTTCTGTATGAGTCATAAGCAAAACGAGGATTGTTTGTTTTCTTAATTAATCCCTGTACAGTTACGTCATTCAGTCCAAGATTTAAAATTGTGTCCATCATTCCTGGCATTGAAGCACGAGCACCACTTCTAACAGAAAGAAGAAGCGGGTTTACAGAATCTCCGAACTTAGCACCCATTTCCTTTTCAACTTTGTTCAAAGCTGAGAGAACCTGTGCTTTCAATTCTTTTGGATACTTTTTGTTATTATCATAATAGTAGGTACAGACTTCAGTTGTAATAGTGAATCCGGCAGGTACTGGTAAAGAAATATTTACCATTTCCGCAAGGTTGGCGCCCTTTCCGCCAAGTAGTGATTTCATCTCTGCTTTTCCATCGGCTCTTTTTCCTCCGAAAAAGTAAACATATTTTCTGGGCATTTATATTTCCTCCGAAATTAGATTATTTTGTGAAATATGCGCTAAAAAAAATTTTCAGACTCCAAAGATAAAGCCTTTAAAGCCTTCTTCATCATCAAGAGCAAATTTTATTTTTAAATAATATATATCGATGTCGTCCATCTCACGTGAAAATCTGGTCAATTTTACAGCATCCTTCTCAGTTGTAACCACTGAATGTGAATTTGTTGAATAAAACAACTGTCGGATACGCTGAATATCATCGTATGAATATCTTTTATGATCTTTAAATATCAGCTTATTCTGAGTATCAACATTTGTTTGCTTTAAGATGTTCAGGAAGGAAAATGGAGTTGCTATTCCTGAGACAACAAGACTTTTTTGACCCTGGAATTCTTCAAGATTAAGTTCCGTGTTATGTTTTACATCGAAGAAGCTAATAGCTTTATAATATCCAGTAAAAACCTTTTTACCCTGAAAATATTGTTTGAGATTCCCGGGAATATCTTTTTTCTGCATAAACTTCCTGTTAATAATAACAAGGTCTGATCTTTTAATTGATGAAAAAGATTCACGCATCACACCGGTTGGCAGCAAATTATGAGTGAAAAAATTTTTTTCTGTTAAAAATCTTTGGTCTATAATTAGAATATCAGCATCTCTTTTTATCCAGCGATGCTGAAAAGCATCATCGAGAACAATTGTATTTACACCGGTATCTTTAATTAATTTTTCAGCACCTTTCACTCTGTTTTCTGAAACGGCGGCAGGCACTGAACACTCAAGAACTGTATGATAAATTTCGTCTCCGGCTTTTTCGACAGTTGTTAAAAAATTTTTACCATCGGAAACCAGAATATAACCACCTGACTTTCTTCCATAACCTCTGCTTAATACTCCTACTTTATTCCCGGCATGCTTTAACAAACTCGTGAGGTAAATTGTTACAGGAGTTTTTCCAGAACCTCCGAATGTAATGTTGCCAACAGAAAATACTTTTGCATCAACTTTTATGCACCTTAATATATTTTTATCAAAGAGAAAATTTCTCAACCATATTGCAAAAGCATAAACAGGTATAAATGGATATAATATAACTTTTAATAAATTCATTTTAATTAATAGTCTGAGCTTGCTGCTGGAGTTTGTTCAGATCTTCTTCACACTTAGCGATCCGGGCAGAAGTTTCTTCGTATGAAAGAGTTTTATCAATATAAATTGGATCAGAATAAATTATTTTTACAGTTGAAAAGAAGTAAGGGATTTCAAATTTGTCCCAGTTGCTTAAAATTTTTTTCTTCTTAAATCCAACTCCGGCAAGCACAATTGGTATTCCGGATTTTTTCGCAGTGATTACGGCACCAGCTTTAAATTTATGTTTTGGTCCGCGCGGACCATCAGGTGTAATCGCTATTGAATATTTATTTTTTGCATAGTCCACCATTATTCCAAGTGCAACATCGCCTCCGGTACTGCTTGAGCCGCGAACAACCTGATATTTCCAATTTTTCAAAATCTTTGCAAGAAGATCTCCATCCCGGCTTTTGCTCGTCAATGCAGCAAAATCTGCAGAACCATGTAAATACCAGGGAAGAATCATCGTTCCATGCCAGAAAGCAAGAACATAGTTTTGATTTTCTACTTTTAAATTTTCAATCACATCGTAATTCATTTTTATTATTTTCAAACTTTTGCAAAGTGCAGTAACAGCAAAATAAAGAAAACGATCGCCTAAAAATCTGAGTAAACTTTGTTTTGATTTTTTAAGGCTCATTCATTATTTCCAAAATAGTTTTGGCAGCTTTTTTCGATGCTCCACCGCTGCCAAGTTTTTCTTTGACAAATTCCAGCTTGTGCTTTATAGATTGATAGATTTTTTCATCTGAAATAATTTTTGAAGTTGTATTAAAAATATTTTCAGAGTTTGCCTCATTCTGAATTAATTCAGGAACAACCATTTTATCAAGTAAAATATTAACCATTCCGATCTTATCAAGTTTTATTAGCTGCTTTCCTATCAAATAAGTTAATGAACTTGTTTTATAAACTACTACCATCGGCAGAGTAAAATACCCAGCTTCCAGAGTTGATGTTCCCGACTTAATTATACCAAAGTAGGAATACTTCATCAATTCATAATTATGGTCTTCTATGAGTGTAAATTTTTCAGAAACTGAGAGATCACGAAAAACTTTCGCATCAATATTTTTTGATTTGGCAACAACAACCTGCAGATCAAATTTCTTTGCGAGCATATCAGCGGCTTTAATTGTTTCAGGAAAAATTTCTTTGACTTCCTGTTCCCTGCTTCCGGGCATCACGAGAAGAGTTTTCTTTTCTTCATCAAGATTATATTTTGCAAAAAAATCTTCCTTGCTAAAAAAATTGTACTGACTGATACGTTCCACCAACGGATGACCCACATATTCAACGTTTACTTTTTCATTGTTATAGAATTCAACTTCGAAGGGAAAAACAACCAACATTTTGTCAACAAATCGCTGAACTTTTTTAACTCTTCCTTTAGCCCAGGCCCAGATTTGCGGAGAGACGTAATAAATTATTTTTATTCCTCGTTCCTTTAATTTTTTTGCGATGTTAAGATTAAAACCCGGATAATCAATAAGAACAACACATCGGATATTCTCTTGAATTACAGTCTCAATAATTTTTTTTCGAACCTGACGAATAAAAGGTAAATGCTTTATGACTTCAACAAACCCAAGGATAGCCATTTGATCGGAATGATAAATTAAATTCATCCCGGATGATTTCATTCTGTCGCCACCAATACCGGTTATTATTAATTCTGGTTGAAGCGATTTCAACTCTCTGATTAAAGATGCACCTATCAAATCTCCTGAAACTTCACCAGTAATAATCAGTAATTTATTATTCGGAGAGTTCAAGTCTTTTATCCCCTGATCAACCAAAGAATAATCAGCAGCAATGAAACTCCAAGAAATGCCTGAAGACTTCTGGTTTCAGATTTTAATCCTGCTTTGGGATTATACGGCGGCTGAATTACCTGAGGATTTTTATATGGAAGTATTCTTGGAAAAAATGCAGGGACATTTTTACAGTAATCTTTGTACTGCTCTTTAAATTTCTCAACTAAATATTTTTCTTCTTCTTTGACTATGAAGTAATACTGAAACAAAAAAAATATTATCGCAATAATCTGCAAGTAGGGAAATAACGCAAAAGACATTATGCCAAGTCCGAGGTAAATCAGAATATTCCCAACATAAAGTGGATTACGAACAAAAGCGAAGGGACCACTTATTATAAGAAAAGTTCCACCAACACCACCGGTTGTTCTTGTTTCGCTTCCAGCCCAGCTAACGCCCCAATATCTTATTAGCTCACCAAGCAGCGCAACAATAAATCCGATGATTAAAGTAAATGGAGTTGATTGCTGAAAAATCAACATCAGAGCTAAAAACGGAATTGGTGTATAGCTTCTGTATTTAAATGCAACGGATGAAATATTGATCATTAATTTTTAAAATCTGTTATAAAATATTTTTTACTCTGCTAAAAACGCTTCGCGGCGTTTCAATTCTGCCTGATGTCTTTTCTTCAATCTTTTTTTTGACCGAAATTCATCAAGCCTGTTTATCACATCATCAAAATTTCTGTACGGAAAAAAAGTTATTCTGTTCATTTCACAAAATCGAAGGAGGTTGTCTTTCGCAAAAATGAAATCAACGTATTGAATTGCATCTATATCCGAGTTACCATCTCCGATATAAACCGTATAATCATCTTCACTGCTGTTTTCAATAATATGATTTTGTTTGCAGTTTGATGAATTTCTGCAATCACTGCTGAAGTATGGGAATGACGGGATCAATTTTCCCTGATCAGTCAGAATCAATTTATTGCTGTAAAATTTTAGATGTGATAAATTTTCTTTTCTGAAAATCTTTTCAATATAATAATCAAAACCATCGCTTAAAACGAAAACCGGATATCTGCAATCCTCACAATATTCAACAAAGTTTTGCAGTGTTGGTTCAACTTCGTGTGATAGTATAAAACGATCAAACTCGGTTTTATCCATTACAGATGCTGCATCACACAGATTTTGCCAGCATTCTCTCGAAGAAATTTTATCTGCAAGCAGATCATCAACTATTCTGCGTACAATTTCCTCATTAACATACTTTCTGAATATCTCTTCGCCAACATCTTTCTTCGTGATGGTTCCATCGAAGTCTAAAAATATTTTGAATTGTTTATCTGACAAAGTATTGATGGATTAAAGTTCTGAAATGATACGCTGATTTTCTGTTCAAATTTTAAACTTGTTGACTAAGCAACAACATTAATGTCTTCGTTAAATCTCACGCTAACTAATTTTGAAACTCCTTCTTCCTGCATTGTTACTCCATAAAGTGTTTCCGCCGCTTCCATTGTTCTTTTGTTATGAGTAACAACAATAAACTGTGTGTTCTCGCTAAACTGTTTGATCAGTCTTGTGAACCGGTCAATATTTGCATCGTCGAGAGGTGCATCAATTTCATCGAGGATACAAAACGGACTTGGTTTTACAAGATAAATAGCAAATAGTAACGCAATAGCAGTTAATGTTTTTTCTCCGCCTGATAATAGTTCAATTGAAGTAGGTCTTTTTCCTTTTGGCTTTGCAATTATCTCAATTTTACCTTCAAGAGGATCGGCTCCTTCTTCCAATTTCAGATCAGCTTCGTCACCTGGATCAAACAGTGACCTGAAAACTCTTATAAAGTTTTCTTTTATCTGATTAAATGTTTCAGCAAATTTTGCCTGAGCTGTGTGATTTATTTCTTCGATAGTTTTTACAATATCTTTTTCAGACTCAACCAGATCATCGCGCTGCTTATTTAGGAATTCAAGTCTATCGCGTTCTTCCTCGAATTCAGAATAGGCAAGCAGATTTATTGGCCCGAGATTACGAATTTTCTGCCGAAGATCATGAACTTCTTCTTTGCGGGGTTCAAATTCGAATGTATCATTATCATCAAATTTTTTCCGGTCAATCTTTATGGAATATTCTTCATTAATATGTTCGAGGAGATTATTCTTTTTGATTTCATACTCGTTCAGCTTTATTTCAAGATCCCTGTTAGCGTCAAGTATATTATCTTTTTCAATTCTTATTGTATTAATGTTCGAATCAATCACTGAACTTTCTGATCTTAAAGCATCATATTCGGTTTCAACTTTTTGAAGTTCTTCTATTATTAATTGTTTTTTATTTTCCAGATCACCGGCTTCCGACTCAAGTTTATTTATTCGAATATTTATTCCGGATACTTCTGTATGAGCAGCTTCAATGTCGTTTCTACGTGACCCGATTGATTTACCTGTGTTTTCAATATTTTCTTCTGATTGTGTGATTGTGTTACGAAGATTTCTTACTTCACCGAGACTTCTTTCAAGAGCTATTTTAATTTCATTCTCTTCAGCTACTAACTGGTCAAAATATAATTCGGCTTTCCTGTTTTCTTCTTCAAGCGAATGCAATTTCGATTCAGCCAGTGTTTTTCGATTTTGAATTTCTGCAAGCTGTGTGTTGATAATACTTTTATCATTATCAAGCTTATTAGACTCAGAGGCTGTATCCTGTATAAGCTGCCGGATTTTTTCAATCTCATCGTTGGCTTTTTTCTTTTCAAATTCAAATTGGGAAATTTGCTTATCAATATTGGCAAGATCATTTACCAGCATTCTTCCCTGATCAGAAAGAACCTTCAAATCAATTTTATCAATCCTCTCCTCATAATCAGAAATTTTCTTTGAGATATCGCTGAGTTCGATCTGCCTGGATGGAATTTCTTTTTTAATTTCCATTAAGAGTTGTCTTTTGCCAAACAGAGATTCGTCAACAACCGGGGAACCGCTTTCTATCAAACCCGTTCCTTCCGCAAGATCACCATCCAAAGTAACAAACCGGAAATCAGAATATTTCTGCGAGAGTGAAATTGCTGAATCAATATCTTTTACGACTGCAGTTTTCCCAAGTAATTTTTGGAAGTAATTTTTCCATTGAGCATCAACTTGCACAGCATCAGCAGCCCAAATCTTAAATGAACTCTCTGCTTTTATTTTCTTCTTCTGCCTGTTAGTAAAAAAATTCTGAAGATTGGTTATAAATCCTGAGCTTCCGTCGCCATTCTGCTTCAGATAGAATGATGCACGCCCAAGATTATTATTTTTCAGATGCTGAATTCCTTTCTTCAATTCTTCTAAAGAAGAAATAAGAATATCATTCACATTATTTCGTAGCGCAGCTTCTACAGCAGCCCGTAAATCATCGGAAGAATTTCCTGCATTTGCAAGGAGTGTTACTCTTCCATTCGCCCAGTTTTTAAGTTCCAGTAATGATTTGGTTCCCTGCGAAACGCCTTCAAGATTATCAACAAGATTTTGGATAAAGGAAATTTTATCGCTAAGGCTTTGCAGTATGCTGTTCAGTTCAAGTTCTTTCGCTTTGTAGTCATTCAACTCCTGTTCAAGTTTTTCTTTCTCCTGAGTTTTCTTTGCATAATTATCCTCAGCTTCATTTAACTTCGAAGAAACTTTTTCCTTTTCTTCTTTAAGATTTTCAAGGAAACCAACTGTTTTCGCAACATCACTTGTCAGATTCAGGATCCGTGTATTCAATTTGCCTATCTGAGAATTTCTGTCCTCAAGAGTTTTTGTAATGTTAAGAAGCTCGTTCTCTTTATCACTTACCTGTTTTAATCCTGAAACAATAACTTCAGAATGTTTTTTTACTTCGGCTCTTTTTTGATCAAGCAATGAACCTGCTTCTTCAATTTTCAGTTTAAGATCATCCTTTAATTCTCTTTTCTTATCTATCTCCTGTGTGAGTAATTCGGTTGAATGAAGCGCCTGAGCAATAATATTCCGTTTTGCTTCTGTCCGGCTGTTGAGTTCAATGATTTCATTTTCGTATCTGGAAATATTTAACTTAACTGAATTCTGTCTTTCCTTTGAAACAGAAATATCACTTCGCAATTTGTAAATACTTTCTGTTTGCTGATTTTCTTCAATCCGCTTGTTCTTAAGTTCAGTTTCATAGCTGGCAAGATTTTTTTTAATTGCATCAAGCTTTTCCGAGAGTAAAAATATTTCATCCTCACACTGTTTCTTTTTCTTATTATTTTCAACCTTATTCTGAATTATCTCTTCGGCTTTGTCAAGAAACCATGCATATTCGCGCTCAGCAAGTTCAAGCTCGATTTCTTTCAATCTTGAGGATAGTTGGTTATATCTATCAGCCTTTTTTGCTTGTCTTTCAAGGCTGGAAACATTTTTAGCAACTTCACTTACAATATCATTAACGCGAGTAAGATCGCTCATTACTTCTTCAAGTTTTCTAAGTGCAAGTCTTCTTCTCAATTTATATTTATTTACACCGGCAGCTTCTTCGAACATGGTTCTGCGTTCCTCAGCTTTGCTGCTAAGAATAGTTTCAACCATTTTCAATTCGATAACAGAATATGCATTTGCACCAATACCTGTATCCATAAAAAGATTAGTAATGTCTTTTAAGCGGCAGATGTTTTTATTCAGCAGATATTCGCTTTCGCCGGAGCGGAAAATTCTTCTGGTAATTGTCACATCAGTATATTCGGTTGGAAGTATGCCTTTTGTATTCTCTATAATGAGTGAAACTTCTGCCATTCCCATCGGTTTTCTGGTTGAAGTTCCATTGAAAATAACGTTTTCCATTTTATCGCTTCGCAATGTGCTGCTTCTTTGTTCGCCAAGACACCATCTGATTGCATCCACAATATTAGTCTTTCCACAGCCGTTTGGTCCCACAATTGAAGTAACGCCTTCGTGGAATTTTATCGGTGTTTTCTGCGCAAAAGATTTAAATCCAAATATTTCAAGCTTTGATAAATACAAATCTGACCTTTAAAAAATATTAAACTGTTTCGTTGCAAAAAGCAGATACTGAATAGTTGAATATTTGAGTTCATAATAAAATAAAACAACACCAATCAAAGCAAGAATGAAAAGAATACTATAGAGATAAACCGATCCCGGTTTTGAATCAAACAGAACATGTATTCCCTTCATCAGTCTGTAAAGAACCCATAAGTTAATGGCAATAAGTCCGAGATAAACATAAGAATTTATATCACCAGTAAACAATAGTCTGTATAAAATTATTCCAACAGGAATAAGTAAAACTACAGGAAGCATCGCCCAAATAAATGTAAAATAAACACTGATAATGTAAACTCGTGTCTTAACAAACATTGAGGCAATCTTAATAATCAGGGCAATGATGACAAAGAGAACAATGTTAAATACAGTGAGCCACAATATTGCCATTGTAGGATGCCATGCCAGATAATTAACTACATGCATTAGCATCGGACTGGCAAAAGCAAGAAGCAGATTTTCAAAAACCAGACTGGTTTTCAGATGAAATAAAACATTGCTTACGATAAGTGCAACAACAGCGGCGATTATCAATCCAAGTAAAGTAGTTTGTGAAGCAGAAATTATTCTTTGATCCCGAACATCAGAAAAGAAATTATACGGACGAAGCAAAGCTCGCGAAGCATCTTCACGAAACTTTCTTCCGGAATTTACCAGAACTCCCATAAATATTGCCAGCAAAAGCCCAAAGACTATGAAAGTCATTGGTGAATCATCTTTTTTGCTGCCGATAGGGATTGTTACTTTTTCAAGATTATTCAACTTTGAATAAACTACTTTGTAGCTGATTCTGTTTTTACTGCGTTCTTCATCCATCAATCCGATTTTATATAAATTCCTTTCACTACCGCCGCAAAGAAGTGAGGAATAATCTCCACAATAATCATTAAATGAATTCAGAAAGAATGCAGGCGCTTTGATCTGATTGAGATAATCAAAAAATTCTTCATAATATTTTGCTTGCGCTTCAAAAGAAAATTCATTCAGATATCCATCGCTTCCCCCGATATAGACAGGATAAGAAACGGATGAAAAGAAAACTTTTCCTTTACCAATCTTGCTCTGAAGTTCTCTGATCTGTTCATCAAAACTGATTGGGTCATCGTAAAAAAATTCCAGACCATACAAATCAAGTTTGTCAATAACAGGAATGTTTGTTCCCCAAAATGAAGCGTAAGTAAGAAGATGGCTTCTTTCTTTTGCAGAATTAGCCAGAGTTGTTATCAACGAAATATGTTCTTCAAGTTCAGGAAGAAATGTTCCGCCAAAACCTATTGCTGCAAATGAAGAATAATCACCATAAAACGAAATGTAATTGTATAGAAACTCTTCGCTTCTGCTGATAAAACTTTCCTCTGAAGCAATTCCTTTGGGTACAGCGTTGATAGGAATTTCAAGAAATGCAAAGAGTCCGTACTTCGTACACAAACTAAGATAATATGGATGCACAGTACTTTTAGCAAACCGAACCGAATTAAATCCCGCTTCGTGTATCATTAAAATATCTCTTTCCATATCCTCGTAAGCAATCAGCCTGCCATAATTTTCAACGCCGGGATAGTAGGAAACTCCTTTTAAAGTATAATCAGCACCGTTGAGCTTAAATGATTCTTCTCCGTACTTGAGGTCATACAACGAAATCAATTTTATTTTTTGATCAATGAGTGAATCACCGTTGAATATCTGCTGTTTTAAAACGTACGAAGCTGGTGTTTCAGGAGTCCACAAAAGTGCTGAAGGAATATCAATTTTTTGTTTGATTGAAATATCCTTGTTGCGATCAAGCACAAATTTGAATTCAGATGTTTCTTTGACAAGATTTCCTGCCTGATCAGTTACTGCGATTACTAAATTATAAGAAGGGGAAATATCACCAACGATTGAATTTTCTCTGGATCTGTTATTTTTTATCAACGTCTCAATACTGAGCGAAGCATTTTTATAATCATGAGAAAATGAATTTTCAATTTTTTCTTTAACGATATAAAAATCCGGTTCCAGATGAATGTAAACATCACCTATTATTCCACCACGATTTTGTGGAAAGAGAAATCGCTGCTTCTGAGGGATAGTATTTTTAGAATTGAGTTCGTAAAGTAACTTCAGAGATAAAACATTTTTACTAGTGCTTTTTAAGATATCTCTCGGCAGTAAAATTCTGAATGGATATTCACCACCGCTGTGACGGTAAATAATAGTATTGTTCAGCGAAATATCAGCGGTATAATTTATTGAAAAGAAAACCAGTTCTAATGTGTTCTTTACTATCTGGTTTTTTGTCAGTTCAAATTCCTTTTCAAAAATTAATTCACCTTCACCTTCAAATATTGATGGCACTTTCACTTCCACCTTTGGTGCATCTTCATCTTTTGCTGATCGAACCGACCAATTTCCATTCAAAGGAATTATTGAACGGGTAGAACTGAGATCGAAAAAGAGTGAATCATTAGAACGAATTTTATAATCGGGAACTTCTTTAAAAACAACCTGACTGAATGAAAAATGAAAAGCAAATAGTGCAAGAAATCCTGACAATACCAGAAATCTTAAGGGGAAGGTTAACATCCGATAAGCGAATCCTTTGAAAAATTATAAAAAACGCACAAATATAATACAGAAACGAGGTGAAATCAATCGGAAAGTTGAAGTATTACGAGAATACATCAAGTCAGGTTTTTAGCACAATCTTCAATTTGTAGTTGAGATATAAAATTCTTTGCCCAAACTTTTTATGATTACTAACGCAGCAGAACCATCTTCTTCGAGCTTAAATATTTCTCAGCAATAAGTTGATAAATATAAATGCCACTCACAAGTTTCGATGCATCTCCGCCGGAGGAAGGTCCTCTTTTTGCGAAAAATTAAACTTCATACCTGTCTGCCGGACAGGCAAGGCTGGAATGACAGTATCTCTCTTCCATTCTTTTGTAAATGAAATTGATAAAAGAACTCCAGGCTTCAACCCAACTATCAATTAAAATTTGGCTATCCAAAAGATTCCTTCGGAAAAGCCAATACTCTCTTTCTTTTTTAAGAGGCTGTCTCAATAGGTTCTCTCAAGATATTTCATTCCCGGAAATATTTTACTCTATTTGGTTTTCGAGCTTGCCTGCTGCAAAAAAGTTTTTTCTGATGGAATCAGAAAAATTATCGAGAAAACATTGCTTGTGAGACAGCCTCAACAAAACTGAATTTTATTTCATCAATAACATCTTCTTCGTATCAACAAAAGTTCCATTCTGTCCGTTCGCTTTCAATTGATAAATATAAGTTCCAGATGGCAAATTGCTTGCGTTAAAATTAATTCTATGATAACCAGCTTCAAGTGATTGGTTAACCAAACTTGACACCAACTCACCAATTACATTATATATTTCAACTGAAACATTACTCACCACAGGAATTGAGAATTCAATCGAAGTTGAAGGATTAAAAGGGTTCGGGTAGTTTTGCATCAGTACAAAATTTTGTGGTGAGCCAATCTCTGCAAAAACTTCATTGCTGTATTCAACTGTTCCATCAAAATCAATTTGTTTCAAACGATAGCTGAATAAACCCATTGAAAGATTTGCATCAATGAATGAATAACTTTTTCTTTCTGTAGTAGTCCCAAAGCCGGGAACAAAACCAACTTCAATCCATCTTTCATCAAGAGGAGTTTTTCTTTCAACAGAAAACCCTGAATTATTTGTCTCAGTTGCTGTTGACCAATTCAAGGTAACTGAGTTTTCATTTGCTGATGCAATAAATGATGAGAGTTCAACAGGTATCATTGAAACTGCAAGTAAATAAGCCTGATATGCATCAATTCTACCAGCACCATATCTCGGATCTTTACCCGGAGTTCCTTTTTCAACAGCAGTAGTCTGCAAAATCATACTAACATCTGCTGGAGTTAAATTCGGATTGACTGATAGAAGTAATGCAGCAGTACCACAAACATGCGGCGTTGCACCGGAAGTTCCACTGAAAGAGGCGTAACCGCCATTATCAGAAGTTGTTGTTGTTCCGTTACCGGGTGCAGAAACATCTGGCTTAAGCAAACCAATTGAACCTGGCATAGTTTCGTAAGGATAATCCTGATATGCTAATGGCATCGGATAAGGATAACCCGGATGATTAATCTGAATATCCTCCCATGTTGCTGGTCCATAAGGTGAACTACTGACAATTAAATCCGTTGAAGCCTGTACATTACCTACACCAATAATTGAACTAAGACCTCCTGTTAAAGTCTGGTCAGGATGCAGCCAAGCTGGCGGTGAGTTTCCTGGTGCAGCTATATTAAATGGAATTGGTGCGCTGCCAAGGCTATTGCCATCATTACTGGTAGAATTCGTATGAACAACACCAGCAGCCAATTCAAAATCAGTCATCTGTCTGTGCATCGGATAATTCGGCTGTGGTGAAAAATACCACTTGTAACTATGCGAACTTGTAATTACATCAACGCCTGCAGCAACAGAATATTGAATAGCAAGCCATGAAGTTGATTCGCCGCCGAGCCGGCAATTAATTAATTTTGCATGCGGCGCAACACCTGTCTGTGTTCCGTTTGTACCATCACCGCAAATAATACCGGCAGTATTCGTTCCATGTGTACCGGATGGACCGGGATTATTATCATTATTTTCAAAATCCCATCCTATAAAATCATCAACATAACCATTTGCATCGTTATCTATTCCATTAACATCACCAGGATCAAATACCCAGGCAGAACCATTCCATATAATTACTTTGCCATTACTGTTCACATCTTCACCAAGGTTATGCCAAATCTGATTTATTAAATCAGGGTGAGCCCAGAAACAACCTGAATCATGATTTGCTGCAAGTACTCCTTGTCCACTATCGCCAGCAGCCCAGACAGCAGGTGCATTTATTAATACTAAACCGGGTTGTGGTGCAAGAACATTTTCGGGAGCTACTGCAACTGATTCTTCAGTCGGATCAATAACCAGTGATTCATCATACTTTACATCATATCTTATTTCTGCAATTTCATCAAAGTTCTCTGCAAGATTATATATGACAGAGGGGACAGCAGAAAATATAATGGTATTTGCTGCCCAGAGGATATCAATTTTTGTAACAAGATTTTGCCTTTGAGCTTCTACAAGATAATTACGGATATTTTGCTGCTTAATCTCTGCATACTCTCTCAAGATTCTCACTACTTCTTTCTGTCGTTCTTTTTTGGGGAGAAAGGCAGTTTCTTGTTTTAAATCTTCATAAGAATATTGATCTTTCAGTGTAGCATAAACATCAATCATTTCATTGTTTGCGGCGTCAAGCAAAACAGTCTGAAGATACGGATTTATTCTGGTCGATTGTGCTTGGACATTTGAGATTCCAACTAAAATAATTGAGAGAAGAAGACTGGTTAAAATTTGCCTCATAACTATTCCTAATTTTTTTGAATAAGTAGTTGTTTATTAAAAGTTAATATGTCTTTTTTTTTTGGTAATGTCAACTCAACAGAGAAAACATTTAGGAAAATAAAAGCTGATTGTAATTAAAAAATTTGAAACCTCTTTAAATTTTAATAATATTTGAAAATGAAGCAAAAAGTGCTAAGTTATACCAAGTAAAAATCTTCCACCAAAAGGTTGATTGTATGGAAAGAATTATCACTTTAGCCCATTTTAAAAAATTTCTCATTCTTCTCGGATTTCTATTTCTTTTAGGAATTTATTTGCCAAAAATTGTCTCTGATAGCGGAGAAAAAAATCTTTATGTTCATCAAGCATCTGCCTTTATGCACGGACAATTGAATATTGATCAAAACCTTCAGGACGTTGCAGTTTATAAAAGCAAGTATTATGTACCGTTTCCACCTTTCCCTGCCGTACTGTTGTTACCTGTTGTAGCAGTCTTTGGGGTGTCTTCTACGAAAGTTATGCTCGTAAGTTTAATCCTTAGCCTACTCAACATTTTTCTTCTGTTAAAAATTCTCAAGCGACTTGAAATTGATTCCCAATACATATACTGGATAGTTGCTGCTTTTTTTCTCGGAACCGCTTACTTATCTTCTTCGTTACGAAGCTCCAGCGTATGGTTCTTTGCACACATTGTAGCAGTTACTTGTATGTTACTAGCACTAAATGAAGTTTTATGGAAAGGTAGGGGATTATTAGCAGGCTTGTTTCTCGGGATGGCATTTTTATCCAGGCAAATGTCTATCTATGCTCTATTCTTTCTTCTAATAGTATTGATCGATAGAAATTCTTTAAAATCATTCAAATGGAAAGCAAGTAACATAATTGCATTCTTTTTTTCCTTAGGGTTGTGTTTTAGTTTATATCTTTTATTCAACTGGATACGATTCGATAACATTTTTAACACTGGCTATTCATATATCGCTCTTCCAGGTTTCCTCAACGAACGTGTAGCAAGATATGGATTATTTTCACCGGTATATATTCCGTTTAATTTATTATACATGTTTATACAAGGATTTCATGTAGAGTTCAGCTCTGCAACTCATTTGAGTGGTATTACAATGGATCCTTTCGGCACTTCAATTACATTTGCAAGCCCTTTTGTTTTCTTTGCCTTCTGGGCTAAATGGAAAAATAAATTACTGTGGGGCGCCTGGATCTCTATTAGTCTGATGATAATTCATACGTTACTTTATTACAATAACGGCTACGTGCAAGCTAATACACAAAGATTTTCATTAGACTTTCTGCCCATTATTATAATATTAGTTGCACTTTCATTAAAGAGTATACCGAAAAATCTGTGGAAAGCTTCGGTTGTTTACTCAATAATTATGAACGTCTTAGCTTTATCAATTATTTTTTTAGGGACAATGGGATTTTAATAGTAATATTTCTTATTGAACTATAAAGGATACAAGTGAGGGTTTAACCTGAAAATTCTTTATAAAGATTTAGGCATTATTAATTTTTATATTAAATAAAAACAGTAAGATTGAAGCAACTAAATATTATAACTATTATTCAGTTAGTAATATATTGTTCAACTTTTCAACGGAAGCATTTACTTTTTTACTTTCTTCATTTGTTAGTTTCAGCTTTTTTATTTCCAGATATTCCCCGAGTGCCTCAGTATATAATCCTTTCTCATAAAAAATATCGGCAAATAAAATTCTATACTTTGCAATTTTTTTCGTGTCAGGATATTTCCGATAAGTTTCATTTGCAAAAATTATCGCTGATTCTTTCAAACCACTGCTGGCAAGTTCGGTTGCTCCGTTTAATCTTTTAATACCAAAATCATTTTCTCCAACATTAATAACTTTTTCATCTTCTTTTTCGCCGTAAGTTGCAGTAGTATTCGAGGGACTTTTTCCGTTTGTTTTCGGTGCATTAATCATATTCTCCATTGCAAGTGCAAGAAGTAATTCATCTGTGCTCATTTTCTTAATACTTCCAACTGATATTGCGGATAATTCTTTCAACATTACAGACTCATCCTTACCAACTAATTTTACTGATGAGTTTTTTCCTGTGGAAACAAAAGCATCAGCATTGATTATTGTTCCCTCTTTTAATTTTATCCATTCTTCTGCTGTACCGGGTTGATAATAAACATCTCCTTTCAGATTCAATGCTTTGTATTCTTGTGCGAAGATAGAAGGTATAAAAAAAACAAACATCAAAATAATTTTCATTTCACTTTCTCCATTAATAAACATCTATAATTTCAACTTTACCTTTTGCTATTCCAAGTTCGTCAATAGCATCATGATTAAATTTTTTTACTCCGATATTCCATGCTTCATCGAAGTTTGTAAGTGATGTAGTTTCAACAGGGATCCAGACCTGATCAATTCCTTTTTCATTTTTCCTGATAAAATATTTGGAATCATTGGATGTAATCAATCTTGCTTGTGATGGGGATAGATCTGTGTTGATTAAAACATTTACATGTCTTAAACCACCATCAGCTTTATAATCAACAAGAGCTGTTTGTACTCCAACGCTTTCAAGTAACGATGAATATGCAACACTCAGATCATCACAATCGCCGCCTTTTAGTTCAACTGTTTGTTCCGGGAACTGAACAAATTCAGCGCTTGCTCTTGGATCTGATATATAAATCAGACTCTTCACAAAATCATTAAAAATAAATTTGGATTTGTAGAATGAAGATAGTTCTGACGGTATTGTGTCGAGGATCGATTTATATTCGCTTAAAATATTCTTTGAATAATTCATAGAATAATCAACATCTCTCATTATAAAATATCTTAGATTTGAAACATTTCCATCCCAGCTATTCATACCATTAATTAATGCAGCTTTCTGCAATGTTGCATCTGTAACTTCTGAATATTCGCCAAGATAAAAATCTGCATACGAAAGTACTGGCTTATCGTTATCATACTTGTCCGGAATAATAAGAAAGAATGGAACCATTACAGTGTCGCCGGGGGAAATCATTTGCGGTGGTGATTGAATTCTGTTTTCTGTAACACCTTCAATACTTACTGAAGGAATGACGCTGACAGTCTCATCTGAAATATTTACAACTTTTCCATAAGCAAACGGTTGTTCTAAATATTTATCATAGAACACGGGATAAATGTCGCGTATTATTTCAACATCAACCAGCTCAACTTTTTTCTCCGGCGTACCGCTGATTTTCAAGGACACACTTAAAATCAGTTTATCAAAGCTGTAGCCATTGTTAATAATATTATTAACTCCCTCCTCAGCAAATTTTGAATACCCGGCGTTTGAACTTCTTTCAGAAAAATATTTAACTCCACTTAATAGTATTTCATAAAGTTCTGTCCTGTAACCAATAGCTGGAATGATTCCTGCAATATATGGATGCTGGTATTTGTCATGAAACATTGTTAAACCATAAGAAAAATTATTTACATGACCGGTTGTGCTTACCTGAAACGAACCAGATGATTCGTAAGTAAAGTGAAGGTTCAATTGTTCAAATGGCAAATAGCTGCCAATAATTAAAGCTCCGGTTTTTTCTTCCATTTGAAATCCCGAGAATTCTTCTGTTTCAGGATTTTCACCAAAATTTAATAAATTGATTGAAGCCAATCTGAACTGAAGTTGATTATTCAAAATAAAGTCAATGCCAAGATCTGCTTTCCAGAAATTAATATTTTCATTAAGCGTTTCTGTTACAAGATAAAGAGTATCTCCATAAACCGGTTTGATAATCTGTTGATTAAAATCCTCATCAAAAAAACGAATTGTTAACCCAGCGTTAAACCGTTCATTAAATTTATAAGAATAACCGAGCCCGAATAGCTCTTTGTAAGTATAACTTGCTTCGAGAGACTGGGTAGTTGTATCGTTAATTATTATAGATTCTCCAGTCGCAAAAAGAAATTCCTTTTGATATCCCGGCGTGTATCTTGCTGATAGAGTATGATTATCGATTCTTTTGACAAGTGAAAGAAGATAGAGACTTGTATTTAAATCAAGCTCAGAATTATCAGTGGTTAAATCATCGGTGTAAGTTGCCGGTAAAGTTTTTTTGGCAAACTCAGCACCGTATTGTAAGGAAATTCCCCAATCTTTAATCCCGAAATAATTTGATGAATTGCTTTCATAATTGTAAAAAGGTATTGATAAAGATTCCTGTAATCCCCAGTAACCAGCTAAACCAAACGAACTTTGAGGTAATATTTTAAAGTTGAATAACATGACCATAGAAAAAATTATTATTATTAATCTCAAGGAATCTCTACTACTATACTGTGAATGCTTTGTGATGATATTAATAATTCACTGTTTTCCTTCCTGTGATAATTTTCAATGCTGCGAATGAAAGTGAAAACAATTTTTTCAAATCTCTCTAAAGGAAGTTCATTAAAGAATCGTTTTGGAATTTTCATATCACCATCATCATGGGTTCTCATTTTGTAAATCGGAATTGATTGCTGATGTCCTGGTTTCATCAAGCCTATTATTATCGTAACTTTCCTCTCACCTTCGCCATTCCAACTTAATGCGGCTTCAAGATTTTTGTTGATCTTACTTCCATTCAGACTAACATTTCCGTTTATTTCAAGTGGTGTTTCAATTATTGAAGTAATAATACCGCCGGGACCAAGCAGATCAAATTCAAAACTTACAGTAGAATTATAGTCGAAATAAAAAGGATCCGGAAAGCCGTTGAAAAGATTATAAAGCTGATATTTAAATCCGAGCAAAGTATCCTTCATTTCACCGTCATCTCTGTACTTGATTCTGAAAGGAACGATGTGAGCTTCAGTTCCATTAAATTTTATTGAGCCGGGGACGATTGTTTTATATGCCAGTAGTCTTCCGTCAGAATATTTTATTGGTTGTGTTTTATTAAAAAACATTGCCTGAGCCAAAGATAATTCGTGTGTCTGATTACCACTCGTAATTTTAATTCCGCTAACTGAAATTAAATTGGTAATTCTCGAAATATCCTGTGTAATTCCTGATGTATCCGCACCACTTGTGTAATACTGATTTTCAGGATCTTTATTCAGTAGTTCAATCTCAAAATCATCAGTGGTGTCGTCAATTAGTTGAGTCGGTGCAGGTTTGTCACAGTTATTCAGAGTAAGAATACTTAGTAGAATTAAAATGTAACCAAATAATTTTTTCATAACAGTTAAAAATTATAATTGAATTTTTTTAATAGCAATCCGATTTTTATTTATTCCCTGCAAATAAAATCTCCCCCTCCCGCGTTAAAAGGAGGGGGATGTGGAGAGGACGTGTGCAGGGAAGCTCAATTCCTCCTAATCAGTTTATGGATGAACGAAATATGGAATACCCCATGATTCTGCCTCGACAGGTGCAGCGTCATCTAAAATAACCTGCTGAGGTAATGCATTTATTATTGCATGATAAAATCCGGGCCATTGATGTGTTCTGAAAGTCTGCTCATAAACTTTATCGAAACCGTTTCCATTTGGTGTAGATGAAACCAATTCGAATAATTTCTTTACTCTGTGTTTAATCCACCTGTTAGCACCCCAGGTTAAAGAAACAAAATCATCTTCTTCAAAGGCACTGTATAATTTAACTCTTACTTTTACTGAATCGCCATGTCCGAGAATTGGAATTTTGTGCCACCATCCCCAACCTCTTTTTAAATAGTAATTGTTCGGAGCATCTATTGATAAAGTATCGCCGTTTGGTAAAAAGATATTCATTTCCTGGATATCGATATTCGGGCTTTGTGTTCCACCTTCCGGTAATGAAATAGCGGCAAGAATCCAATTTTTTCTAGGATATGGAGTGTGAGCAATCTTTCTAAAAATTAAATTGCGAGTAACTATTGCAGTAAAAGATTTATTAATTATTGTATCGGGTTCAATTGCATTTGAATCGTAAGATGCTGCAATCATTAATATTCCCTCAAAAGTTTTCGTGAGTGTACCATAAGCAACGGTATCCTGGAAATCAATACTTAAGGTTCTATTCACAAGTCTCATTTTCTGACCAACTCTGAAAGGATAAATTTGTGTGGTAACTTTCCCCAGAAAATCCATCAGACCTTCTTCATCATAATTGTAATCAAATGAAGTAAGTGAAGAATCTTCGTCCACCATTTTTTCCAAAGCTTCACGATCAGTTTTCGGTTCAGTATCATCCGGATCGATTATCATTTCATCCTGGCATCTGACAAACAGTGCGATCATCATCAAAGCAAAGAATGCCATAATGTATCGGTGAAGGTTGCTTTGTTTTTTCATTTTAAACTCCTTAAAAATGTTTAGTAAATGATTATTTATTTTCCCGTTTCCTCTCATTATCTGGAATTAGATAAATAAGTATTGTGCCAATGCCGGTTAATTTGTTAAATCATTTGCTTACAAGGCATTAAAAGGAAAGGATTAATTTCCATCTGCATGGAAAACAATGGAGAATGCATGAAATCCCAACTTTGTGCAGGATTACAGAAGGAAGAAGAGAACTATAAAACAAAAAAGGCGACCGTCCGATCGCCTTTAAAAAACTGTTGAACACAATATTTAAAGCATTAAAATTTGATCACTTTAATAGCACCATCTTCTTCACATTTGCAAAGTCATTGACATTCAAACAGTAAATATAAATTCCGCTTGCAAGATTATTTGCATCGAAGTTTACCTCATACTTTCCAGCTACTTTTTCTTCATCAACCAATATTGCAACTTCTGCACCGAGTATATCATAAACTTTCAAAGTAACCATTCCTTCTTTCGGTATTTGAAATTTTATTGTAGTATTTGGATTGAATGGATTCGGATAGTTTTGTTCAAGTGAATATGATTCAGGAAGTTCTGTTCCGTTGAAATTTATACGCTGGTAATTATGCTTGCTCAATTCTTCACCGCTGTTCTGAACATTGCCAAGATGATATTCTGCTTCGCCTGCTACTGTTGTTACCAATCGTAGAAAATAATTTCCAGATGCAATGTTGCTGCAATCTACCTGATATGATACATTTGCATATTTATCAAGATATTCCTTCGTATATGTAATGTTATCAAATGTTCCTATTACCTGCCCCGACTGGTTATTTATCAACTCAACCTTGAAATTTACCTCGTCTTCTGCCGTTAGTGATGTATCTGCAAGACTGTCATTCAATACATAATAAAAATCAGTGAAATAAAATTCTGTTGATGCTGATAGATAAAACGGAACTGTCTTTACTACTGTGTTGAGTTCTTCTGCTGATGAATACAATATCGTATCTGGCTGTTCAATGAATTTAATTACACTGTCGCCTACAATTATATCCCCAATATTAAAAAGAAACTCAACTCCATTCTTATATATTACTCCTTCTCTTCCATAGCTTAGTTCGATTAGTTCACCAGCTTTGTTTAAACCACTTCCGCCAGAAAATTGCTGATTAAAGTCAGTTGTTACTAATGAAAGCATATATGGAAGTTGTGTAATTGTAAAAACAGTTCCTTCAATATTATCTATTGACGTTCCGTTGGAAACCTGATTCTGCTTTCCGTTATGGCTTAGTGAATGTGCGTCTGTGTAACTGCCGTTTACTCTTCTAACCCATTTGCTTAAAAAGTTAGGACTGCTTCCTTCGCTCCACGCAATTATACTTTCTTCGTTGAGCGTGCTGCTTGTTGAATTATTGTTTGTTGTTACTGCATTGTAACCTGCTTTGAAGAATGAACTCCAACTGTTGTCCTTTGCTCTTCTTACAACAATTTTGGACGTTGGTGACTCACCTTCAACTTTATTTACTTCTCCGCCTCCCGGATCAGTGTAATTGTAGCCAACCCAGCTTACTACCGGATAGTTATTTTTTACAAGGCTTATTGAGGGTGAGTAGTTATTTGTGTAGCCGCAGCCGGTAGATATTATTGCATAGTTGATATAATCAGCAACATAGTTATTAAAAAATGCTAAAATATACCTTATACCAAGTGAGTGCTGATAAACTACGTGGATATTATTTGATATACCAACAACACTTGGGTTACTTGAATATGAAGTTGTATTTGGTATCGGATCTTCAGCACCCCATTGCCAGTTACCCCCAAAATTCCATTTTGTTTTTTGATAAAGACCGTCCGTCGTATTTTTTCTGTATGCTACATAGAGCAGAATACTATTATATGCAATAACCGGTTTTGCATTGCCAAAATAAGATAGCGGGTAATACAACACTTCTTCTGCTTCACTAAAAATATAATTCCCATTCACATCAGGGATAAAAGTTAAAAGATAAATAGCTGCTTCTTCATTAAGAGCTGTTTCAAAAACTATTTTTATTTTGTTCCCTTCAAAATCAATCGAGGGATTTTTACTAATATTACCAATAGTATTCGAAATACAGATATCCTGACGCCACTGACCATTAAAATTTGTTGTTAAGCTATGTGTGTACCAAACCTCTCCCATAGATTCATATACACAATGGTAAATTCCATTATCTGTTCTTACAAGCTTACGTTGTGAGCCGCTGCTTATTCCGTTCTGGTCGCTGCTCATTAGCTGCCCTTTAAGGTTTGCATAAACTGTTGCACCTGCAGTTGTAAACACAACCGCTTTCTGGTCGTAGCCTGGTGGGTTTGAGCCAACCTGTTGAAGCGAAACGCCTCCCGAAGTACTCCAATTCTGAAAATAAAAAGTTCTTGTACCACTTGAACCGCCTAAATTTTTTGTTTGTGTCAAAGGTGATTGAACTGAATAGTAAGGATTGTCAGGAGAAACTTCTAGATTTAAAAATATACCACCATAAGAGGTTGATGAATTATTATACATTTCCACTGGTGAAGGATATGAATTGAATACATCAGACTGGAACCAATTTTCTTCACCATCTTTATAATAATACCAGGGATCGTTAAAATTAATATCAAGCCCTGAAAACTCAATTCCATCAACAAAGGTTTTTATTGAGGCAGGTTCGGTTGATTGGAATGTTGATTTCATCTCAAGAGGAGTTGTAGCTTGCATTAAGAAAGAATGGTTTAATTCATAAGCAGGGTCTTGAAGAAGTTCAAATACCCATCTGTGATGCTTTTCTGTTTTTCCTGAAGGATTCCAGTCAACCAGAAAAGGAAGTTCGTCTGTTCTTATTGTATAGTTGTTCCCAAATATTAAGTCACGATTGTCACCTGATGAAATCGGGTCTGAGTGGTTTTCATTAATAATTAACTCTCCATAATTTTCAGAAGTTTCGATATGGTTTATAAAAGTTACCTCTTCAGGATTTACTGTTATTACTTTTGTTGCAAATACATATTCGTAGGTATCGTTATCAATTACCACCACTTTTAATTCAATATCATTATCCGGCATTGTTAGGTTGAATTTATATTCGTCATCATAAAAGATGTAGGAATGACCATAAATATTATAATAAGTTTCATGAGGAAGTGTAATGCTTCAGACGGAAATGGAATTTCCTAAATTTGTATTAATGTAAACAGAAAGGAAAATTTCAATGTCCGAAACAAAAAGAGAAAGAAAATTTTATTCACCTGAGCAGAAAGTTCTTATTCTTAGAGAACTTCTTGAAAACAATATTCCCATCAGCCAGCTTGCAGAAAAATACTATGTTCACCCCAATGATATATATAACTGGAAGAAAAAGCTTTTTGAAGGAGCAAAAGATATTTTTCAAACAAAAGCAGTAAATAATAAACAAACTACTATTGAACAAAAAAAGATAGAAAAACTTGAATCTAAACTGAGAGACCGGGATGAAGCAATTGCTATTCTGCTTAAAGAAAACATAGATATAAAAAAAAGTATAGATGGGGAAATATGACCGGGCAATGGGTTGAACCGGATATACGAGATAATGTAATTGATTTTATAAATCTCATCAGAGCTAAGGCTGATATTTCTCTTAAAGGAATGATTCGCCTTATAGGAATAAATTACAGTAAATATTATTCCTGGATTGATAGAAAAGGAATCTCTAATAACCATAACGGTAAAACTCCCAGAGGGCATTGGTGCCTTGATTGGGAGAAAGAAACTATTATCAGTTATGCTAAAGATCATCCGGGTGAAGGTTACAGACGGCTTACTTATATGATGATTGATGATAATGCTGCTGCTGTATCTCCGGCTACTACTTACAGAGTTCTTAAAGCAGCAGGGCTGCTTAACAGATGGAATAAAGTTAAACGATCTTCTAAAGGAGATGGCTTTAATCAGCCAGCAGCAGTTCATCAGCATTGGCATACAGATATTAGCTACGTTAATTATCACGGAACGTTTCTGTTTCTTATTTCTGTTATTGATGGTTACTCCCGATATATTGTTCATCACGAGCTTAGGCAGAATATGCAGCAATTTGATGTTCAGATAACCTTGCAGAGAGCTTTAGAAAAATATCCCGGTTATAAACCAAGAATTATTTCTGATAACGGTCCTCAGTTTATTTCCAAAGATTTTGCTGAATATCTGAAGCAAGCTGGATTACAGCACATCAGAACCTCTATTGCATATCCTCAGAGCAACGGAAAGATTGAACGTTACCACAGAACTATTCATCAGGACTGCTTAATGAAATCTTCTTTAATAAATCTTGATGATGCACGTAAACAGATTTCCTCTTATATTGATTACTACAATACTGAACGACTTCACAGTTCGTTGTTTTATTTAACTCCCGAAGATTTTCTGTTTAGCAGAGTTGAAGAAAAATTAGAGCTAAGAGAAATGAAACTTAATGAAGCCAAACTGAAAAGAATTGAGGTAAGAAATGTCAGTTGATTTTCTACCTTACTTAACTAACCAGAAATTCCATTTTCCGCTGAACCAATACAGAAGATTTTGTTTAACCTGTTGCCAGTTTCCGCTCGGGAAATTTCTGATAGACCAGGTGATACGGTAATTACCGCCTCCGCCATTAATATCTGCAATAAATTCAGACTGTTCATTATAATTTAAACTATTGACACCATTTAGGCTTACTATAAGAGATTGAGGAATATATGTTACTACACTAGTCACAATATTCCCCCAAGGGTATAAGCTCGGAGGAATCCACGCAACATCATGCATGGATCCATCGTATTTCATCACAAAATCTGGGGACCAATTCCCTGGTTGTACAACATCAGGCGGATATACAGTAACTTCGTACCCATTTAAGTAATTTCCATTTTGATCAACTTTGTATGTTTTAACTGAACTCTCCAAATTCCTCGGCATCTTAAAATTAATCGGTAAATAATTGTCATCTGTATCAAATGAAAAATAGTAAAACGTTTCATCACTGCATCCAGAGTATTCGTTTTCAGCGCTTGGATTGATTGGAAATGACTTTACTGGTGGATATTCGTTTACTTTTAAAATAAAAGGTTCAGGGTCTGTAGCTGCAAATTCATCCATATTGCCTTGAATTGGAGTATGAGGATCCTCACCAGCGTTACCCCAGCCTTTATCTAATAAATCATTACAAGTTGGACAAGGGTTTTGTGCAAATGTTACTATTGTATATGCTGCAATAATAATTATAGCATAATGAAAAGCGCCAAAGAATATTTTCGTGTACATTTTGTACCCCTTTCTATTTGTTTAATAATATGATATAAGCGGAATTATTTTTTAATCCCACTGCAACTGCAGTATTATTTTTCATTTTAACACTTCCCCAGATAATCGGGCTCTGAGGATCATAAGGTAATCCAATTTGTTCCCAGCTTACTCCATTAAAATGTTTCAATGTATTTCTGCCACCTGCTATTATGTAATCATTTGATGCATTTCCTCTGATAGAAGATATAAAGCCTCGGTAATAGGCTCCCGGGTTTCCTCCGATGAAATTTTCAGGTAAGGATGTTTCATAATTCCACTCATTATTCTTATATCTGAACAAAAGATTTCCACCAGTATAAATTGTATTATGTTCATCCAGCCATACTGTACCTAAAATCCCATAAAGTTTTTGGAATAGCTGGCTTTCATCTATTACCTCAGCATTTATCATTACTGAAAACTGATTGCCACTTCCTTTTAATACCACTCCTTTTACTTCTGACACATTTATCCCCGCCACATAAATCTCATTTCCATCCTTACTATATATATCAACAAGAGGAAATGATGTTCCACTTAGTATTTGTTGCCAAGTGCCGTTTTGATAATGTGCAATTTTCCCGTTATTGCCCACAATGTATAAATCATTACTGCTTGTTCCCCAGATTCTGTTTATTGACATTGCAACTGACGCAGGTAAACAGAACTGATTTATCTGATCGCCATTTTCTAATATGGCAATTTTGTCTCCAGAAGAACTCATCCAAATTTTTCCATCATCAAAGACATATATTGCTCTGGAAGGATATGGTGTACGACTTGTATCTCCACAAACTGTTGGGAAGTAAACTTTCTTTAATTTCCAATCATTTCCATTCCAGTGAATAACATTATATAGAATGGTTTGCCCAAGTGAATCCAGTACATAAATTTCGCCCACAGCATAGATGTTATTTGCATCCACAATTGCTACATCGTATAGTATGCTGCTGTTGCCGGTAAGCGGGTCTCCTAACTCAAATGTTTGGTAGCTAAAAATGTGCGAGGTTGTGTCAAGTGTTGTGGCTTGTAGCTGGTTGCTTGTGTCCAACTGTTCACTGCTTTCTACTACTGCAATAAAATTATATGTTTTGTTTGGCAGGAGAGAATCTATGTAGAGAAGTGAGTCTTGAGTATTGAGATTTAAGATTTGAGATTTTGTGTCGCCGGTTGGGTTGGTTTGATTCAGAGTTACGGTTGTCGGTAGTGGCAGGTTGGTTGTTGTTAAAGTTATCCACGCTTCTGTGCAGGAAACATCTTCAAGCTTAAGTGTTAGCGTTGGCTTTTCACCATCCGGTGGCGGTGGTTCGGTTGTGTTACAAGCCTGTAGTAACAAATTAAGGCTTATTATTAGTGCACCAAAAATTACCCGTTTCATTTTTCTCTCCCTTTATTAAAAACTATTAGTTGTTTAGTCCTAATTTAAAATTATACAGAGAAGAATACCACTAATATTATATAACAAAAATGATTCTGTTTATTTTTATTGGTTTTTATTCTAAGAATTAAAATACAACTTCTCTATAGGTAAAAGTGCGTAGAATATTTTACTGTAGATAGCATAACTGATAAAGTTTTCATTTTTATTCTCCCTTATTTTTTTGAATAATTATGTTATGTTTAGCAGGCAAATAAAAAGGCAGAATGATTCATTGAATTATTCAACCCAACCTTTATTATTTGCATTTTCTGAGTAGCGATGCTGCTACATCGCTACTCGCTAGTTTTATTGTACGACGGACTCATCTTATTATAACTCCTTTCTTTACTTTTTACCCATTGTTATTATGGCTTGTATTTCTTTCCACCCAACAGCAATGAGTATGTTATCTTTGACATCACAGGAAAGTAACCGGCCACTGTAGTACGGAAGTTCATTGTTAATGTAGTGTTTCCAATTCACACCATTAAAATGCGATATCAAACCGTTTGATCCGCTTACCAAAATATTATTGAGTTGGGTGCCCCGAATTCTATCCTTATAGATTTGTATAAATGTTAAGTCTTTTACCCAGCTTTCATTTAATGTTTTCTTATAATAAATACCGTCTCCTGCAATGAAATATTTTCTTGCTGCATTAAACCAAATTGAACTTAAGCTCCACGTTAAACCAACAACATTTATTTCAGTTACCAAAAGACCATCAATTTTGAAAATTTTTTTACCCTCATTAAAAAACTTATTTGATGCTACAGCCAGTATTTCCCATTCACCGGTTTTCTGATTATAATCTCCCCAAATGTCGTTTATGTTCAATTCCGTTCCACTTTCTATCCGGCTCCACGATGTGCCATTGTAGAAAACAATATTTCCATTATTTCCAACCACATACAGATTACGGCTGCTGCTTCCCCAGATTTTGTTTATCGACCACCCTGTTAGTATAGGAGAGATTGGCAGTTCAATAAATTTTTGACCATCATATCTTACAAATGCAGAAAACCAAATATCGTTTTGGTTAAATGCAAAAATTGTTTTAATAGTCCAAATATTTCCATCATATAAAATCCTTTTTAATTCCCACTGATTTCCGTCCCAATGAACTGCATTATACATTGTGTATCCATTCTGGCTTGTATCGGCAACATAAATTTCACCCACTGCCCAGATATTGTTTTCATTAATTATAGCAACATCGTAAAGCACACTGCTGCCTGCTGTACCGCCAAAAGTAAAAGTTTCAAATGTAAAATTGTGGCTTGTGGTGTCCATAGTTGTAACGCTCAACTCATTACTTTTTACTTCTGCTTGGTTGTATGACTGTATGGTTGTATGAAACTTATATGTTTGATTTGGTAAGAGGGAATCAATGTAGAGAAGTGAGTCTTGAGTATTGAGATTTAAGATTTGAGATTTTGTGTCGCCGGTTGGGTTGGTTTGATTCAGAGTTACGGTTGTCGGTAGTGGTAGGTTGGTTGTAGTTAGTTCTATCCACGCTTCGATACAGGATACATCTTCAAGTTTTAACTCAAGCGTTGCCTTCTCACCGTCGGGTGGTGGAGGATCGGTTGTGTTACAAGCCTGTAGTAACAAACTAAGGCTTATTATTAGTGCACCAAAAATTACCCGTTTCATTTTTCTCTCCTAAAAACTATTAGTTATTTAGTCCTAATTTAAAATTATACAGAGAAGAATACCACTAATATTATATAACAAAAATGATTCTGTTTATTTTTATTGGTTTTTATTCTAAGAATTAAAATACAACTTCTCTATAGGTAAAAGTGTGTAGAATATTTTACTGTAGATAGCATAACTGATAAAGTTTTCATTTTTATTCTCCCTTATTTTTTTGAATAATTATGTTAAGTTTAGCAGGCAAATAAAAAGGCAGAATGATTCATTGAATTATTCAACCCAACCTTTATTATTTGCATTTTCTGAGTAGCGATGCTGCTACATCGCTACTCGCTAGTTTTATTGTACGGCGGACTCATCTTTGTAATGCTTCAGACGGAAATGGAATTTCCTAAATTTGTATTAATGTAAACAGAAAGGAAAATTTCAATGTCCGAAACAAAAAGAGAAAGAAAATTTTATTCACCTGAGCAGAAAGTTCTTATTCTTAGAGAACTTCTTGAAAACAATATTCCCATCAGCCAGCTTGCAGAAAAATACTATGTTCACCCCAATGATATATATAACTGGAAGAAAAAGCTTTTTGAAGGAGCAAAAGATATTTTTCAAACAAAAGCAGTAAATAATAAACAAACTACTATTGAACAAAAAAAGATAGAAAAACTTGAATCTAAACTGAGAGACCGGGATGAAGCAATTGCTATTCTGCTTAAAGAAAACATAGATATAAAAAAAAGTATAGATGGGGAAATATGACCGGGCAATGGGTTGAACCGGATATACGAGATAATGTAATTGATTTTATAAATCTCATCAGAGCTAAGGCTGATATTTCTCTTAAAGGAATGATTCGCCTTATAGGAATAAATTACAGTAAATATTATTCCTGGATTGATAGAAAAGGAATCTCTAATAACCATAACGGTAAAACTCCCAGAGGGCATTGGTGTGCCTTGATTGGGAGAAAGAAACTATTATCAGTTATGCTAAAGATCATCCGGGTGAAGGTTACAGACGGCTTACTTATATGATGATTGATGATAATGCTGCTGCTGTATCTCCGGCTACTACTTACAGAGTTCTTAAAGCAGCAGGGCTGCTTAACAGATGGAATAAAGTTAAACGATCTTCTAAAGGAGATGGCTTTAATCAGCCAGCAGCAGTTCATCAGCATTGGCATACAGATATTAAGTACGTTAATTATCACGGAACGTTTCTGTTTCTTATTTCTGTTATTGATGGTTACTCCCGATATATTGTTCATCACGAGCTTAGGCAGAATATGCAGCAATTTGATGTTCAGATAACCTTGCAGAGAGCTTTAGAAAAATATCCCGGTTATAAACCAAGAATTATTTCTGATAACGGTCCTCAGTTTATTTCCAAAGATTTTGCTGAATATCTGAAGCAAGCTGGATTACAGCACATCAGAACCTCTATTGCATATCCTCAGAGCAACGGAAAGATTGAACGTTACCACAGAACTATTCATCAGGACTGCTTAATGAAATCTTCTTTAATAAATCTTGATGATGCACGTAAACAGATTTCCTCTTATATTGATTACTACAATACTGAACGACTTCACAGTTCGTTGTTTTATTTAACTCCCGAAGATTTTCTGTTTAGCAGAGTTGAAGAAAAATTAGAGCTAAGAGAAATGAAACTTAATGAAGCCAAACTGAAAAGAATTGAGGTAAGAAATGTCAGTTGATTTTCTACCTTACTTAACTAACCAGAAATTCCATTTTCCGCTGAACCAATACATCCGCTCGCACACCCTTGGGATGTTCTAAGAGGATTTGATTATTTAAGAGATCCACACGTTTGGCCATTAATTGGAGAGGGGAAACTGGAATTCTCCATTTACCGGGATGGCATTCTTTTATTTCAATTTGGTATTGATTTAGTTCATTACCCATTACCACCTCAGCCTTTGTTTGCTGATATCACATTTTATTTTACTGCAACTACGAATTTACTGGCTGCCTATACGAATGGAATCTACACGGAAATTTTGAAT